>DATGKG010000397.1:0-11262 GCA_035294805.1 Binataceae bacterium (SeqCode)
TCTTCTTCAGCGTCGCACAGGGCGGCGTGGTCATCTCCGCTTCCTTATATCTCACGCAGGCGCGATGGGGCGGGCCGGGCGCGTATCGCCTGGCGGAGTCATTCTACTTTTTCATTCCGGTCGCGTTCGTGCTGTTCTGGATTCTGTTCTTCGGTCGCGCCGAGCTATGGCCATGGGTAACGAAGCCGGTCGCGAAGAATCCGACCTGGCTTAATACTCCTTTCTTCTTCGCGCGCGAGGGTCTCGCCATCCTCGCGATGACGATTCTCGATTTGTGGTTTATCCGCATCTCGCAACGCGTCGATGTGCGTCAGTGGGCACTCTCGAACGACAACATCGTGATGCCGCCGACGGCGATTCGCCGCCTCGCGCCGGCCCTCGCGCTCACCTATGCCGCGGTGATGTCGCTGATCGCGTTCGATCTCGTCATGTCGCTGGCGCCGGCGTGGAAGAGCACCCTGTTCGGTGCATTCTTCTTCTCCGGCGCATTCTGGAGCGGTATCGTCGCGATGGCTCTGATAGCGGTCGTGCTGCGCGGACGCCTCGCACCAGGAAATTTGTTCACGCGCGAGAGCGTCATGCACGACCTCGGCAAGTTCACCTTCGCATTCTCGGTCTTCTGGGCCTACATGCTGTTCGCACAGTACATCGTGATCTGGTACGGCGACATTCCCAACGAAACCTTTTTTCTCGTCGTGCGCGGCGCGCTAATCGGCGGCCCTGCCGGATACACGCTCTACACCCCGTGGATGATTCCGACCTGGACCGTGCCGCTGCTGGTGTGGGTTATTCCGTTCACCGTGCTGATGGGCGTGAAGCCGAAGAAGACGCCCGCGATTCTCGGCACCGTCGCGTTTCTCGGACTTATCGGCATGTGGATCGAGCGCTACGTGCTGGTGGTGCCGTCAATCGTTCCGTATCACATCCCGTTCAACTGGATCGAGGCCGCGGTGACGCTGGGATTTCTCGGCATCTTCGGACTGTGCTCGATTCCTGGAATGAAGCTGACGATCGCGGCCGCGACCGCGCCGCAAGTGTTGGAGGCCGCCGAAGAATGATGCGCGATTTGAAAACGCGGCTCCTCGCGATGGTCGCATTTGCGATAATGGTCGCAGGATGCGGCGGCGAAGACGCCGCGCATCCGATGAGCACGCTGGCGCCGCGCTCCGACCTCGCGAACTGGATCAACGGCCTATTTATGGAGATCACAGCGTGGGACCTTCTGATCCTGGTCATTGTGATCGTCGCGTTTACCCTCGCGGTATTTTTCTTCTCGACGCGCGTAGGCGAAGCGGGTCCGCCGACTGCGGTCAGCTCCGACCTCACCCTTGAAATCGTATGGACGCTGGGCCCCGCGCTGATTCTGCTCTTCATTTCGATTCCGACCGTGCGACTGATCTTCCGCACGCAGCCGCGCAAGCCGGTCGCGAACGAACTTCCGATCACGGTCGTGGCGCATCAATGGTGGTGGGAGTTCCATTATGACGACGGCTCGGGCGCGGTCACCGCGAACGAGTTGCACATCCCCGCCGAGCGCCCGATTCATCTCAAGCTCGTATCGAACGATGTTATCCATAGTTTCTGGGTGCCGCGATTGGGTGGAAAGCGCGACGTGGTGCCGGGGCAAGTCAATGAGATCCATCTCATCTCGACGATTCCCGGCGAGTATTATGGACAGTGCGCGGAGTTCTGTGGCGTATCGCACGCCAACATGCGATTTCGCATTTTCGTCGACAAGCCTGACGACTTTGCGATGTGGGAAAAATCGCAAACGCAACCCGGCGCGGTGCCCGCGGAAGCAACCGCTGCGATGCGCGGCGCGCAGGTTTTCGCGAACAGTCCGTGCACGACGTGTCACACCATCAACGGGATCTCGAAGGGCTACGTCGGCCCCAACCTGACACATCTCGCGAGCCGCACGACCATCGCGGCGGGGGTGCTCGCGAACGATCCCGCGCAACTCACGCAATGGATCGAGCATCCTGACGAAATGAAACCGGGTGCGCGGATGCCGGACTTCGGTCTGCGCGGCGCGGAGCTCAACGACCTGGTCGCTTATCTGGAAAGTCTTAAGTAGAGGACGGTCCGCATGGCTGCGCAGCCGAAAGTATTGCCGATCGAACAGCCGAGTTACCTCGAAGGCGGCCCCATCAGCTGGCTCAACACGGTCGATCACAAAAAAGTCGCGATGATGTATGGAATCGCGTCGCTATTGTTCATGGCGATCGGCGGTATCGAGGCAATGCTGATTCGGGTGCAGCTCTTCTACCCGAACAATCATCTGATCTCGGCGGCATTCTACAACCAGCTGTTCACGATGCACGGCACCACCATGATTTTCCTCGTCGTGATGCCGCTGCTGCTCGGCTTCTTCGCAAATTTTCTGATTCCATTAATGATCGGTGCGCGCGACGTCGCGTTCCCGCGCCTCAACGCCTTGAGCTTTTGGATTTTTCTTTTCGGCGGGATTTTTCTTCATCTGGGAATCATCTGGCCCAACGGGGGGCTGCCCAATGCCGGATGGTTCGGCTACGCGAACCTGACCGAGCGGATGTACACGCCCGGCTTGCACATCGATTTTTGGGACATCGGGTTGATCATTTTGGGCGTCTCAACCGTGATGACCGCGCTCAACTTCCTCACCACCATCGTGGCGATGCGCGCGCCGGGCATGACCTATATGCGGATGCCGCTCTTCGTATGGTCGATGCTGGTGACAGTGATTCTCGTGCTGCTCGCGTTTCCCGCATTGACGGTCGGCCTCCTCTTTCTGTTCCTCGATCGGTTTTTCGGCGCGCATTTCTATCAGGCAATGGATGGCGCGACGCCGATTTTGTGGCAGCACCTGTTCTGGCTCTTCGGCCATCCCGAGGTCTACATCATGGCGTTGCCGGCGTTCGGAATAGTTTCCGAGCTCCTGCCGAACTTCGCGCGCAAGCCGCTGTTCGGCTATCCGATGATGGTCTACTCGATGATCCTGATCGCGTTTTTGTCCTACGGCGTGTGGGGACATCACATGTTCGCGACCGGCATGGGACCGGTGGCGGACAGCGCATTCTCGATCACATCGATGCTGATTGCGATTCCCACCGGCATCAAAATTTTCTCGTGGATCGCGACGGTGTGGGGCGGCTCGCTGCGGATGACGACCGCGATGTATTTCGGGCTCGCGTTCATCCTCGAGTTCACCATGGGCGGACTTTCCGGAATCATGCACGCGAGCCCGCCGGTCGATTTGCAACAGACCGATTCCTACTTCGTGGTCGCGCATTTCCACTACGTGCTGTTCGGCGGCACGATGTTCGCGATCCTCGGCGGATTTTACTACTGGTGGCCGAAGATGACCGGCCGCCTGCTCGACGAGCGGCTCGGCAAGCTCGAATTCTGGCTCACCGTCATCGGATTCAACGGCACTTTTTTCCCGATGCATTTTCTCGGCGAGTGGGGGATGCCGCGCCGCATCTACACCTACGCGCCCAATATGGGATGGACGTTTCTGAATCAGTTCGAGACGGTGTGCGCGTTCATCCTGGGGTTCGCGTTTCTGATTTTCTACATCAACATCATCAAGACGTTTTTTTCCGACGAGCGTGCACTCGGCGATCCGTGGGACGGACGTGGGCTGGAATGGGCGACGTCATCGCCCCCGCCGCCGTACAACTTCGGCAACATTCCCAACGTCCGTGGGCGCGATGCGCACTGGATCACCAAATACGGACGCGCCGGATCGCGCGGCATCGCGATGTATGCGTCGGGACAGATTCCCAAGCCGGTGCCCGAAGCCGCGCCGACCGAGGCGATTCACATGCCGGCTCCATCGTTCTTTCCGCTCGTCATCGCCGCGGGACTTTTCGTGATGGGCCTGGGATGGATTCAGTTGTGGTACCGGCTCGTCGCAATTGGTGCGGGCGCGATGTTCCTTGGCGTCGTTGGAATGGCATTCGAATATCCGACTTTCGGACAGGAAAACGCGGAGAGCGAGGAACATTCGCGCTCGGTCGGCGCCGATGTGCGCAAGGTCGGGCTGTGGTCGTTCATCGGTTCGGAGTGCCTCTTCTTCGCGACCTTGATCTCGACCTTCGTGGTGTACAAGGCGCGCAATCCGCATCCGCCCGGCGCCGAGATCCTCGAAATCCCGCTAACCTCGTTCAGCACCTTCATCCTGCTGATGTCGAGCGTATTGATGGTGCTCGCGCTGAACGCTATCCAGCGTGATGACAAACGCTGGAATCGCATCTGGCTCATCGGATGCGCATTGTTCGGACTGATTTTCCTCGGCGTCGAGATTCACGAGTTCTACGGCTTCTGGATGAAAGGGATGGCGTATCAGACCAACCTGTTCTCGCAGTGCTTCTATACGCTGGTCGGGACGCATGGCACGCACGTCGCCATCGGGGTGATTTGGATCCTCGTGCTGGTGGTCGCGTCATTCACCGGCAAGCTCGACAAGTCGCGCGCGTTGTCGGTCGAGTTGGCGGGACTCTACTGGCATTTCGTCGACATCGTATGGGTCATCATCTTCACGCTCGTCTATCTGATGCAGCAGGTTAAAGGCGCATGAACGATCCCGCTTACGCAGAAACCGAACACGCGCACGTCAGCAACACCGTCTATCTGATTGTCGGCGGATTTCTACTCGTGCTCACCGCGATGGAGGTCACGGTCTCGTACCTCCACGCGTTGCGGCCGGTGATGGTGCCGCTGCTGGTCGTGCTCGCGCTCGCGAAGTTCGCGCTCATCGCGCTGTTCTTCATGCATCTGCGCTATGAGAAATGGACGCTTAACACCATGTTCGGCTTCCCGCTGGTCGTCGCGACGGTGGTATTCGTCGCGTTGTTCGGATTGTTCCTTTATTTGTCGCGCCACCTGGTGGGACCGGCTTACCCGATTCACTATTTCGGATCATGAACTGGATTAGCGACATACATCCGAGCGTGGCGATCGGCATCACCGTGCTGATCGCGATGTATATCGGCGCCGCGACGTGGGGCCATCATCGCGTGACGTCGACCCATTGGTTCTGGTTTGTCGTGACGGTTGCAATGACCGTCTTTACGCTAGGTCCGGTCGACGAATGGGCGGAGCAGCGGTGCTTCACGATGCATATGCTGCAGCACTTCAATCAGACCTTCGTGATTCCGCCGCTAATGCTGCTCGCGGTCCCCGCCTCGATGCTGCGGCCGTGGGTGCTCAGCAAATGGGTGCGGCCCGTCGCGGAATTTTTCACGCGCCCGCTGATCGCGTTTTTCACCTTCACCGCGGTGTTTGTGGTCGCGCACGATCCGCCGATCTTTAACCTGATGTGCCGCAATGAGAATATTCACATCGCGATTCACCTCGCGTTTATGGTCAGCGGCGTCATCATGTGGTGGCCGATACTCAGTCCGCTGCCGGAGTTGCCGCGACTCTCCTATCCAATGCAAATCCTTTACATATTCCTGCTGATGATCCCGATGACGGCGGTCGCCGCGCCGATCACACTCGCATACTCGGTCGTGTATCCCTGGTACCTCGAAGGACCGCATCCGTGGGGGCTGCGCCCGATGGACGATCAAATTCTCGGCGGCTTGCTGATGTGGATAGGGCAGGGCAGCTACCTGATGTGCGTGTTCACCGCGATCTTCTATCAATGGTCACGGCGTGAGGATGACAGCGATGTGCCGATCATCGCGGAACCCACGCCGCGCCCGCAGTTGCGCGTCATCCCGGGGCGCGTGCGCGCCTAGCTGGGCAGGACTCGCAACGGCTTGTGCGCGGCCGCCGGCGCCGTCGCGCGATAGGCGAAGCTCAGCGTCCATAGTGTCGTCGCGCTGTAGATGATCCCGCCGAGCGCGACTCCGACCGCGCCGATCTGAGCGAGCGCGACCGATGAGAGCATGAATCCCGCGGTCAGCATCGCGACTCCCGCGTTGTATGCGACGAATATCAGCCATCGCGGCGATTTGATCGAAAGCTCCGCGATCGTGACTGCCGGCCATCCTGCCGACGCTCGCGCGCGCGAGACGAATCCGGGAAATAGCTGATACGACATGCCGATGATGAAGTTGGAAATCCATCCGAGCAGTCCCATCGTGCCGTATGCCGCCGCGATGCGATTTCCTTCCACGCCCTGCGGACCGATGACGGCGAGCAGCAAGCCGCATACGATCGCGAGCACCAGCCATACGATGCCGGCGATCGCGTGGCGCGCGGTAGAATCGATCGGCATCCGGCGCGTGCGCATCAGGCGTCCGATGGTGACCATGTAGGCAAGCAGCGCGCCCGCAATCGCGAAGCTCCAGAAAATTGATCCGGGCGCGCCGATCAGCAGCGTCACTCCAAGCGCGACGGTCGCCATTGCGAGCGCCCACAGCTGCCACCTCGCGCTGCGCGGCAGCTTGTGCGTCGAAAGCAGAAACGCCGGCAACATCCGATACGACACCGCGCAGATGGTCAGCGTCACCCATCCGATCGCCGCGAAGTGGACATGACTCGCGAGATTGGTCAACACATCGCCGCCGAGAAAGTTGTAGGTCTTATCGAGCGACAGAGTGAATCCGATCGATGCGGCGACGAACAGAAAGCAGGTCGAGAGAAACATTCCAGTTTCGGCCACGCCGCTTCCGAGCTTCGGATAGAGGCATGGAATCATGTTGGCTGCGAACATGGCGATGCTCACGATCAGAATTCCGGCGGAGAACCACGTGCCCGCCCAGATGCCGTTGGCGAAGTGCGAGATGATGCCGATCGTGCCGATGACGAACACCGCAAATTGCCAGATCGCGAGGCGTGGATACGAAATCGGGTGGCGCGTGAGCGCCGGCACGTAGCGATACATCACGCCCATGATCGATGCGGTGATCCATCCGAGCGTGAACGTATGCACTAACGCGAGTATGGGCGGCTGGTAGAAGAAGTCCACGATCCTCGCCACCATGAATGGCGTCGCCGCCGCGCCGCCCGCGAAGAAAATCGCCGCGACGGTGAAGAAGTGGATCGGCATCCGTCCGATGCGCAGTGCGTCAGGCTCTCGCATCAGTCGAGCATCGCGGGATCGTAGCCCGCCCGGCGCAGCGCATTGCGCGCGGCCTCGATGATGCGCGGCGTCGTGGAGTTCGGATTGGTCGGCACTTCCGGCGCGGCGAGTATTTTCGCCATCAGCTCATCGTGCTCGGAGACAGCGAGCTTCTCGCACACCTCGTAAACGCCGCCATCGCCTTCCTCGACTGGATTGTGCGCGGCGAGCACGGTCCGAATCGCACGCAGAATTGCGGGCGTCGGAACCGGCATCAGCAGCGAAACGATCGCTCCATGATCGAGGCGCAGCCGCGCCGCCTGATCGAGCGGCGCTCCGCGCAGCCGCGCCGCCGCGGTCAGCAGAATCTTTTCCTCGATGCCGATGTGCTTGAGGATTCCACGCCGAAACGCATCGTAGGCGACAAGTTCCTCGCGAGTATCGCATTGGCCGGATCGCTCGAGCAGCGCGTCGAGCCGGCGGTGATCATCGGTGAGGAGTTGCTCCAGTGATTTCATCGCGATTCCGGAGTCGCCAAGTCTAGCTCTCCGCGGGCAGCCGAAACATCCGCCATCGATTAGAACTTGTCGCGGATCGGGCATTTGATACTTATCGAGAAATTTGCGCGGCCGGATTATATTGGATGAGTATTTTCCTCGGAGTCACCTCATAATGGCGCATTCCAGATCCCGAATTGTGATCGACGGTGCGATAGCCGGGCTGCTCGGTGCTGGCGTGGTCGCGCTTTGGTTCCTGGTTTTCGATGCCGCGCGCGGCCACATCTTCGAGACGCCGGTGCTGCTCGCCGCCGCGATTCTTCACGGCTCGCATCCCGACGGAATCAGCGCAATCCAGCTCATGCTGGAATATTCGGTGCTACACTTCAGCGCGTTCATCATCGCGGGAATCGTTGGCGCCAACCTCCTGGAGGCCGCCGAAAACGAGCCCGCGCTGCTGGTTTCGCTGTTCGTGTTCCTCGGCGCCTTCGACGTCTTCTTCATCGGCGTCGTGATGTTCCTCGGGCCCGCCGTGATGCAAGAAGTCACGTGGTGGGGAATCGTGGTGGCAAATCTATCCGCCACCGCGGTGATGCTCTACTACTTTTTGTCGCGTCATCCGGCGCTCGCGCGCAACCTGCTCGGACCGTGGATCGCGATTCTCCAGGAAGGCGTCGCCGCCGGACTGATTGGCGCAGTGATTGTCGCGGCGTGGTTCCTCGCCTACGATCTCGCAATGGGCGACGCATTCAAGACGCCGCTGTTGCTGGCCGAAGCGATCTTCAACAACTCGACCGCGGCCGCACCGGACACGGTGGCGCCTCTGATCATCGCCTACAGCGTCATCCACTTTCTCGGCTTCATCGCGTTCGGAGTCGCGCTCGCGATCCTGATGGCTGCCACCGACCGCGAGCCGCTGGTCGCGCTCGGCGTGCTGGTCGTGTTCGCGATTTTCGAAGTGTTCTTCTTCGGATGGGTTACGCTGATCGATTCGTCGCTGCTCGAGCAGCTCGGATGGTGGAAGATCATCGCCGCCAACCTCCTCGCGCTTATCGGCATGATGATGTACGAGCTGAGCTCGCATCGCGGATTGTGGGTCAGGTTGCAGGAACGATGGGCGTTGCTCGAACACGAGGGCGAAGAGGCGAGCACCCCAACCCCGCGGCGGTGATTCAGAGTCCCAGCACGTCGCGCATCGTATAGAGCCCCGGCTTTTTGTCGACCAGCCACGCTGCCGCGCGCAAGGCGCCGCGTGCGAGCGATTCGCGGCTCTGCGATCGATGCGTGAGTTCCAGGCGTTCGCCGGTTCCGCCGAAAATCACCGTATGATCACCGACCGCGTCGCCCGCGCGAATCGCAAGAACGCCGATTTGTCCGCGAGGACGCACGCCGGTAATTCCTTCCCGCCCGTAGACCGCCTCGTCGGCGAGCTTTTGCCCGCGCGCCTCGGCGATCGCGCGTCCCAGTCCCAACGCGGTGCCGCTGGGCGCGTCGACCTTGGTGCGATGATGAATCTCGATCACTTCGGCGTCGAAGTCGTTTAGAATCGCCGCGGCCTCGCGCACCAGCTTCATCAGTACGTTGACGCCCATGCTCATGTTGGGAGCGATGACGGTGCGCGTCTTCGCCGCAAGTTCCTTCGCGCGCTGCTCCATCTCGGGCGTGAAGCCGGTCGAGCCGATCACGATCGCAGCGCCGGCTTTGGCGGCGACTTCGAGATGCTCCAGCGACGCGACGGCGTTGCTGAAATCGAGCGTGACGGTATCGGGCCGCGCGATCGACGCGTAGTCGTCGGTGATGTTGACGCCGAGCTTCCCGACGCCTGCCGGCGCACCGGCATCGTTACCGACGGCTGGAACGCCCTTAGCCTCGAGCGCGCCGACGAGCTTATGCGCAGAGTCGCCTACGATGAGCTGGATGAGCATCCTGCCCATCCTTCCCGCGGCTCCGGCGACGATCAGATTAGCCATCGCGACGCTACTCGATGTTGAGGTATCCGACTATGTGGCCGGAGCTTCCGCCGGTGCGGCAGCCGGAACCGCCGCGCCTTCGGCGGCCTTGCCGTGCGCGGTCGCCCAATGTTCCTCGCACAGGCTACCCTTGGGGCCGCGCGGCTTGCGGCATTTCTCAAATGTGCAGATCTTGTAGCGGGGGCTCGGCATCTCGCCCGCCTTCCACAACCGATAATGCTTGCGGCAGTAGCCCTTCGCGATTACCTCGCGTCCACAATCCTTCGCTTTGCAGGTTCCCTTCGTTGCCATCGATATTTTTTCCTGGAGTCCGCGCGCGGTTAGAATTCCGACTTCGGCGCGCGGCTGAGCAATTCATCGACCATAGCTTTTGGCGCCGTTCCTTCATAGAGGGCGCGATAGACCGCATCGACGATGGGCATCTCGACGCCGTGGCGTTGCGCGAGCATCTTCACCGTGCGCGCGTTAACGATACCTTCAGCGACCGGAGCGCTGTCTTGATTCGATGCGGGAAGAGCGAAGCCGCCGTCGCTTCCGATTTTCATCCCGAGGCTTCGATTGCGCGAGAGATCGCCGGTGCACGTCAGCACCAGATCGCCAAGACCCGCGAGGCCCATCACGGTTTCGCGCTTCCCGCCCGCTGCTTCGACGAGACGCGCGATTTCCGCGAGGCCTCGGGTAATGACGGCCGCGCGCGCACTCGATCCCAATGCGAGGCCATCGCTGATGCCGGCGGCGATAGCGATGACATTTTTCGCGGCGCCCGACAGCTCGACACCGATGACATCCGAACTTCGATACACGCGCAGCGCCGGCGAAGCGAAAAGATTCTGCACCTCGCGCGCAGCCGCATCATTAGAAGACGCGGCTAGCAGGGCAGCCGGTTTTTCGCGTGCCACCTCGGCGGCGAAACCCGGTCCCGAAAGCGCTGCGCATGCACGGGCGTTCGGCGCGACCTCGGCGAGCATCGCAGTCATCGTCGCGAGCGAGGTCTCCTCGACGCCTTTGGTCGCGCTGAGCAGAATCGCGTCGGGCGGTATCGCGCTTGCGAGTTGAGTCATCGCGGCACGTGCATATCGCGAAGGAATCGCCATGATGACCATCGATGCTCGCGCGACCGCATCGATCCACGATTCGGTGAGTTCGACCTCGCGAGGAATTTCCACCCCCGGAAGATATGTCTCGTTTTCGCGCGCGCTGACGAGCCGGCCTAACAATTCGCCACGTCGCGCGCACAGCACCGCAGGATGTCCGTTGCGCGCGAGGATCACTGCGAGCGCCGTTCCCCACGCGCCGGCGCCGAGTATCGCAGTCGCGCCGGGCATCAGCGTTTCCTCGCCAAATAGCCGAAGAATTCCGGTGGCTCGCCGCGCAGTACGCCGGATGGCTCAACGGCGAGAATCGCCGCGCGCAAATCGCGCTCGAAGGCCTCGACGCGATCACCGAGCAGGCGGCGGCTGCAGAATGACATCGAGTAAAGATTCCCGATCATCGAGTCGATCGTCCATGTCACATCGAACGACTCGTTGTAGGAGGTCAGATCGGTGAATCGTGAGCCATTGATATAGGTCTGGTGAAGATCTTCGGGCTGATGCTCCATCGGGTCCCACGGTAGCCGACGGTCGCCGACGTATTTCCTGACGACATCATTGATCGCGACGCGCCATGGCGTCGGAGGCGGCGCGGGAATGGGCGTACCCTCTCCGACCACCGCGATGCCGCCGCCATCGACGACGATATCGTAGAGCGCTTCGAGCGTGCGCTGACGATCCATCCAGTGAAATGAATTTCCCATCGTGAC
>DATGKG010000398.1:0-8858 GCA_035294805.1 Binataceae bacterium (SeqCode)
GACGAGATTTCGTTCCCCTATATCGCGGGCGTGACGCTCGACTATGTCGAGGGGTTGCATGGCGCGGGCTTCAAGTTCGACAATCCTCGCGCGTCGCGGACCTGCGGATGCGGGTCGTCATTCAGCGCGTAGCGCGATTGAATCTGACTTGAAAGGCCGCCCGACAGGCGGCCTTTTCATTTTTATGCGATCCTCGATGCGATGCTCTCTGGGCTGATCTACCTCCTCTCGCCACGCCGCCGGCGCTTCATGCGACGACTCGGGCGCCCCGCTCTCGCAGCATTGGAAGAGCGTCTCGCGAACGCCGGCTCTGCGGCAGCGATCGCATTCTGCTCGACTATGCTACACGCGAATGCGGAATATCTCGCCTTCGCGATCCCGTCGCTCGACGGCGCGCTCTGCCGATTCGATTCAAGCGCGACACCCGCACAGATCGAGGCATGTCTCGCGACGATGCTGATCTACTGCGCCGCACAATTTGCCCGCGAGGAGATACGGCGCGACGATTCGGAACTCCTCCCGCTCATCGCGCACATCACCGGGCTCGAGACGACGCAGGTGATGCTGCGGCGCGACCAGCTTCGCAAGGCGCCGCGTTCCGAAGAGTGGATGCTCTACGGATGGCTGGTCGCGGCGCTCGGTGGCGAGCGGCCGGCATACGACGCGGCGCTTGAGCGCGCGTTCTCATACGGATACCTATCCTACATCGGTCAGTACCGGCCGGAGCTGGAACGCGCGCTCGCGCAACTGCAATCATGACTTAACTGCCGGACGCGAGATGGAGACAAGATGAAGGATCTCGAAAACAGAGGAATCATCGTCACTGGCGCCACCCGCGGCATTGGGCGCGCGATCGCACTCGAAGCGGCGCGCCACGGCGCGAACGTTGCTTTCAACTACCTTAAGAGCGAAGAACAGGCGGCCGCGCTCAAGTCGGAAATTGAAGCCCTCGACGTCAAGGCGCTGCCGTTCAAGACCGATGTCGGCGATTTGAAATCGGTGCGCGAGATGGTCAACGCAGTCAAGAAGGAATTCGGTGCCATCGACGGGCTTGTGAACAACGCCGGACTCACGCGTGACAAGCTGTTGGTCATGATGACCGAGGACGAGTGGGCGGACGTTATCCGCACCAATCTCACCGGCGCGTTCAACTTCGCGCGCGCTGCCGCCTTCATGATGATGAAAGCTAAGCGCGGTTCGATCCTCAACATAACTTCGGTGAGCGGACTGGTCGGGATGGCGGGGCAGGCGAACTATTCGGCCTCGAAAGCGGGACTTATCGGATTGACGAAAGCTCTGGCGAAGGAACTCGGACGGCTTAACGTACGTGTCAATGCCCTCGCGCCAGGAATGATAGAGACCGACATGACGGCCGCGCTGCCGGAGGAGAATCGCACGCAGGCGCTGAACATGATTCCGCTTGGCCGCTTCGGCAAGGTCGAAGAAATCGCACCGATAGCGGTATTCCTTCTGTCGGATGCGGCCTCGTACATCACGGGCGCGGTGATCCAAGTCGACGGCGGCCTCGCGATGTAGTGCCCGTTCGCGTTTGCCGCTGTGCGATGTGATGCTAGAATGTATCACATGAAGCAAGCGAGCGTGCGCGACCTACGCTACAACTTCCCGGCGGTCGAGCGGATGCTGCGTCAGGGCGAGACCATCGAAATCACCAAGCGCAAACGGGTCATTGGAAAGCTGATACCAGTCGAGCCGGAAGTGAAGCCAAAAATGCCCGACTTCATGGCCCGATTGCGAAAAATCTACGGCAATCGGATTCTCAAGCCGAGCAACGCCGAGTTGATTGCCCGAGATCGCGACCGGTATTGACCGCATTCGCTGACACCAGTTTTCTCGCTTCTCTTTACATCGTCGATGTGAATTCGCACGCGGCTACGGCGGCAATGCCAGAATTGTCGCCTCCCATACTGATAACTCCGCTGGTCGAATTGGAACTGAGAAATGCGATCCTACTGCGAAAGTTCAGACGTCAAATCGCCGCTGAGGAAGAGCGCCCGTTTTCGGCGTTTCGGGCCGATTTAGAAGCCGGCATCGTTGCGGTAAGGCCAATCGCGGAGTCGGCATTCGCCGAGGCGCTGCGGCTCTCTGCGCGCTGGACCCCAACGCTTGGAGCTCGCTCCCTCGATATTTTGCAGGTGGCCTCCGCTATCGTTTTGAGTGCCGAGTTATTCTTAACCTTCGACGATCGCCAGAAGAAGCTCGCGAAGGCCGCGGGGCTGGTTTGCATATGACCTGTTCGAGGCGCCGTCGTCCATGATCACTTAAACGTATTCCATAGCTCGGTGATCGACGGCGGCCTCGCAATATGATTGCTAGTCGGCCGTAGGTGAAACCACCAAGCCATTGTTCATGTTATGCATAGCCTCACGGTCGGCAGATGATGCATATTGGATCGCATCGGCGGAAACGGTGACGCTGCTCGCATCGGAAGAAATGCTTTCCTTCTCATCGATGATAGCATCGAGTTTGTCCGGCCACTTCGCATAAGCCAGCGCTTTCAGCTTGTCCACTTCCTTTTGCGAATCGATAGCATCCGGAGAAAACGGGACTGTATATTTCAGGTGTCCCAAAATCGTGTACGGTTTGGCCGCTTCGGGCTGACCGGTAGTGACCCAAACGTGAGCCAGGTCCACTCGTCTTACGAACTGTTCCTGTTTCTTTTCCTGCGCCTGACGTTCAACCTGGACCGCGGAGCATCCGCAACAGACGATTGTGACTAACACCGCGAATAGCCCCAGTCGGAATTTGTTCCACATGGCCGTGCACACTCTCTTTGTGATTCCACTAAATTTCACATGATTGACCGCGTCTCATTCGCTTGATTCGCGAGTTGGCCAGAGCCATCGCGCCTCAGACCTTTAGTATGCTCTGAGGATACTGCTCGTTGGGGTCGACTCCGGGCGCCATCACGTAAGTCACCGACTTATCAATCACTAGTTGTCCGTCGTCGCCGACGTAGATCTTGAAGCGATCCATCGGGCGCGGAGCCGGCCCTTCGAAGTTGAGCCCACTGATGTAGTAGCCAGAACCATGGCATGGGCATTTGAACTTCTGTTCTGACTTCAACCAGCGCGGCGTGCAGCCCAAGTGGGTGCATTTCGCAAAAATCGCATAGAAGCCAAGCTTGGTGTGAATTATCCAGGTACGGTAATCGCGCAGATACTTGTCGCTAACCTCTCCAAGTACGTAGTCGCCCGGATAGCCGGCCTTGAACTTCGAGGGCGGAAGAAACAAGACCCGTGGAAATGCCGAGCGGATGAAGCATAGGAAGCCAAGCGTCATGAACGCGCTGAAGCCGCCCCATCCCAATCGTCCGAGGAAATCTCTTCGCGACCAGAGCGTTCCCGGAAGACGATCTTCGCGCTCGCGCTTCAGCCGCTCGAGTTCCTGCTGATCGTGGCGCCTTCTGCTGACTTCGGAATTGGAAGAAAATTTAGGTTGCGCAGCCATTGCACTTACCAACCGTCGCGATTTTCGCGACCTCAATGGAACGCGCGGAGTCCACTCGCGCATTGCGCGCGTCGAGGGCATCACTCGCATAGTGGATCACAGGAGCCAGGAAGGAGAGGAGGGAGGAGGTTCAATCCACATTATTTGGACGATGATACCGCATCCTTATTCATCTCGAGATTCGGTCGACCAGCGCAATGCAGCCGGCGCTCACCAAAGGACTAGAGTCGAATCGAGTTGAAATTCTTACTTGAGCAATTTGTGACTGCTACAAGCTTTCTTATCGAAATTTCGATTCGACGTTTCGAGAAGAACTCTAGCTGGCTAAGCTATCGGAGACTCGGATGATCTCACTTGAACGTGCAGAGCTTGCAGAATGGCACCGCATCGAGGTTGCGCTGATTGTGATACGCGCGCACCTCGCGCAGGCGCGGATGATTCCATAGCTCCGCGATCGTTGCATGCCGAATGTCGCCCAGCGTCTCGCGCGTGCTGGTCAGGTACTGATAGCCGCATAGCGGCACGGCGCCATTCCAATGAATGTAGAACTCGCGCCGGATGTCGCGGCATTTGGTATCGCGCACTTCGCTGGTCGGCGGCGTCGGATAGTAGAGGTAGTTGTATTTAACGGTATCGGAGATCGCGAGCCACTCCTCGCGAAAGCGCAGCAGGTCGGCCGGGCTCTCCTTCGGAAAGATGACGTGGCGGATTTCTACCTCGGGTCCGCGACTTTTAAGCCGAGCGCGACCGCGATGAAACTCGGTGACCGCGCGCTTGACGTCATCGTAGTCGCCGCCCACTCTGATCTTCGCGAACGACGCGGCATCGAGGCCATCGATCGAGACCGTCAGGTTGCGCACGCTCCATGAGCATATCTGCTCAGGTGAGAATCGTTTGAACAATTCGCCGTTGGTGTAGAGATACGCGATGATCCGGTGGCGCGTGAGCAGATCCATCAGCTCGTTCAACTGCGGATGCAACGCGGGCTCGCCAAGCCCGACGATTTTTACCGTGCACTCGGGATGCCGCGCGATTTCAAACGCAATTTTCGGAAACAGCGCGCGGTCCATGTAACCGAGCCCGCGATGCGTTACACTCAGTTCTCTCGGGCAATGCTTGCATGCGAGGTTACAATCGTTTGTGGGCTCGAGGTTGACGCGCGACGGAAACTCGGCCAGTGGAAACGCATAGGGCAGCTTGTAGTAAAACCACTGATACAACTGGCGCGGCGTGCGGACGTGCGAAACCTCGCGCGCATAGCGCGGTATCGAGAGGAGAACCTGGCGAAAGCGTTTACGGTCGAGCTTCTTGGCGGCAGTGTCCTCGGAAAGCTCCATAACAATCCTTTGCGGAAATGATATGCGCTGGCAGCGAACGTTCCTAGTGACAGGCATCATCTTGTTAGCGTCGCTCCCGCTAACGGATTTTAGCGCTCATGCGGCGGGACCTGCTCATTTCGGCAATCTGCCGCCGGGTGCGGCGCTGCCCTCCGGTGCGCAATGCGCCACATGGGTGAAGTCATCGCCTGCGGCGTCCGAGGTGCGATCGGAAAACAGCGCGGCCAACATGACAACTCCGACCGCCGATGAACTCGCTGCGTTTCATGCGCGACCGCTCTTCAGCGCGTCGGCGCCGGCATCGGACTTCGCGGCGGTCGACGGCAATTTCACCGGCACCACCGATCAAATTTTGCGCTGGGCCGCGTGCAAATGGGGTATCGACGAGGATCTCTTTCGCGCACAGGCATGGACCGAAAGCAAATGGAAGCAGACCGCCGCCGGCGACGAGCGCAACGATCCGAACCTGTGTCATGCGGGTGCGTGGAATGGGTGGGACGGCAACTCGTGCAAGCAATCTTGGGGCATCCTGCAAGTGAAGGTGTTCGACTACAACACGTGGCCCGAGGCGCGCGACTCGACCGCGTTCAATGCTGACTTCCGCGCTGCGTATCATCGCGCGTGCGTCAATGGCGACGTCCACTATCTCAGCGAACGCACGCCGCTGCCGCCGTTTCCGATGTATCCGACATCCGATCCCGACGCCGCGGCGTGGGGATGTATCGGCAACTGGTTCAGCGGCGGATGGTATGACAAAGGCGCGCTGAACTACATCGACGAGGTCAAGCAAAACCTAGCCGCACATCCGTGGATGCGCCTGGGCGGTGTCTTCTAATGCTGCGCACCCCAGTCCTCGGCGCAACTGAGGATGTCGATCTGATGCCCGTGCAGCACCGCCTGATATTTCTGCCAAAATGAATTGTCGATCGCGCGCTGCAGCTTGGGCTCGTGCCTGCGCCATCTTCGATACGCCCCGGGTCCGCCGTTGTATGCCGCGTAGACCGAGCGCGCGAGTTCATCAGGATTCGACGGCGTGAATGCGCCCGGTTTCACTTCGATGTCATCGAGCAGCCGTGCAAGGATTTCCATTCCGGCGCTCGCGTTGTACAGCACGTCCCATTCGAGCCGTTGGATATTGTAAAACCCGCGCCACACGTATTTGTTGACCTGCATCAGGCCGATGTCGTGAGTCGACGATTCGAGATAGGTCACTCGATTGCTGTCGAGGACGAACTGACGCCAGCAGCTCTCCTGCCAAGCAGTAGCTTTTACGATTCTTAGGTAGACCGGTCGAAATTTGTAGTCGAGGTTTTCATCGCCGATCTCATGTTGCGCGCCGAACTGCAAAAGCTGCTCGTAGGTGCCGCGATACTCGTTGGCGTTCCCCGGATTAACTACCGCGCGCTTGAGCTTTTTCGCGAGCTCCTGCAGTTTTGCGATGGGATCTATTTTCGGCGCCGTCGGCGCTGCGGCCGCATCGTCGGGCGTGAAGATCCACAGCGGAAGTTCCAGCAACGATAGCGGCGCCGTCGTCGGTGGGACCATCGATGGCGATGGAGCCGCCGTCGCGCTGGAGGTCGCGGAAGCCGCCGGCGTGGGCGTCGATAGCGTACGTGGCGACACTACCTCAGTCGGCAAGTCTCTCTCCGAAAAACCCGGCGGCATCGATGGGGTCGGCATCGGCGAGGCGCTCATCGAAGGAGCAGTGGTCAGGGTCGGCGAGGCGCTCGTCGAAGGAGTCGCTGTCGGCGTCTCGACGATGTTGCTATCCGTATCGAGCGGGCCTTCGGATGATAGCGGCTCCTTCACATGAAACATCTTGCGCAGCTCGGGATCTTCATCGAAGCCGAACGTCAGCGGATCCTTTCCGGTCGTCGGCCCGATCATATGCGCGAGACGGCGTAGATCGTCGGATGAGATTCGCATCCCCAGCGCGGGCGCGGCCTGATCGAGCGCGAACAGCGCGTCTCCCGCCGACATGAAAGATAGGAACTGCAGCGCTTGGCTGCCGAGTGTGCCGCGCTGCGCCGCCGCGCGAATGATTTCGCCGAGCCGCTGCCATTCGTCGAGGAACAACAATCGAATCGGATCGGGCCCGCCCGATTGCGGATTGGCGAGCGCGTCGACCAGGCGATGACGGCTGTCGAGCAGCAGCGCCAGCAGATCGTCGCGCAATTGCGCATCGGTGGTAATGCCGCCCATCTGCTTGATCGCGAAGACCAGGAACGCGTCCCACTGGTCGATCTTCTCCTCAAATGCGGCGAGTTCCTGCGGCGTCAACTGCGCGGCCGCCGAGGGGATGGGAATCGGTTCGAATGCCGGCATCGTAAGATCGATGGTCGCGCGTACGCCATCATCGGCGGCGAGCAGATTCGGCTCCGGGCGCAAGGTCGCGAGCGTCTGCGCGACGCGCTGCGCAACCTCGGGCGGCGCGCCGGCTTTCACCAGCTCCTCGAATTGCTGGAAGGCAGGGCTCAGATCGAACGAGAACGTTTCGAGCTGCGGGATGAAATTCTGTTTGATGAGGTCGAAGCCCTTGCCGACGATCAGCGTCTTCTGGTGATTTGCGTCGAGCAGATTGAGGTCAACCACGTGAAACTTCAGCTGCAATTGCGGCGTGATGTAGGGCGCGGCTTCCGCCTCGATGATTCCGTGCCACGCGATGGGGCTGACGCAGTTCGCCCCCAGCATCACGCCGAGCATCAGGCTGCCGTCGGTCTCGAGCTTGACGTTGTCGCCCGCATGCCCAAAACGCGGAGTCTCTGCGTACAGGTACTGGCATCGATCGGAGCCGTTCCATAGCGGCGCGCGCCCGTGATCGGTATAGAGTTGCTGCTTGAACGCCGCGGAAAGCGCGACGTAATCGATCGTCAAGGGAATGCGCAGCACCTTGGCGGACGCCGGCGCGGGCGACGAAGCAGCCGTGTTCTGCGCGCCCGCGTCTTCTCCCATCGTCGCAGTTACAATTAGTAGGATTACAGATACGGCGAGACGAAGAGCGATACCATTGGAAGTGGGCGGCGGGATTGAACCCATAATCAATTTTCGATTAGCAGGCGTGGATTTGGAATAGGCTGCGGGTTCAGGAGCGAACAACCTCGCGTGACGCAAGCAGCACTATAAACAGTCTCACCTTGCAACGAGTTGGAAAGCGGCGAAATAATCATATGGGTGCGCGTCCATGAATACGGACAGACAGAGCAATTTCTACGACGCCGAAATTCCGCAGGCGTCGCGCGAGCTCAGCGAGTTCCGGACTTCGACCGCATATGAGCCGCCTTTCGAGGTGGTCCGCCGCCGCATCATCGACGATTTCTACGAAGGCAAGCTGACTGTCGACGCGACCATCGTAATCCGCGTGGGCGACCTCGAAGAAACCGAGGCGGCGCGCGGCGTCGGCGTCGTCAACGCACTCGATACCGCGCTGCGCAAGGCGCTGCTCAAGTATTTCCCCTCGGTCGCGTTGATCAAAGTGACCGAGACCTACACTCATGGCAGCGGCGAATCGACCGAGGCCGAGGTCATTTCGGTCAAGAAATTCTCCGACGGCACCCAGAGCTGGACCACCATGGCGAAGTCGTCCGACGCCGTCGAAGCGAGCTGGAAATCGCTGGTCGACGGCTACGAATGGCGGATCTACACCGAGAGCCGCAAGGCGCGCCGCGCCGCGGAGAATTCCCGCCTGTCGAGGCGCTAGGGTTTTTCGCTACACTCTTCTTGATGGATCAGGTTGATGGATCAGGCGCGCGCGGCGGCTGCGAACGCAACTGACGGCAAGGCCACTCCCGGCATGCTCGCAATCCTTTTCGACGGTGGATGCGAGATGTGTCGCACCAGCATGCAGGCGATCGACAGGTTCGATTCGTCGGGGAAGCTTGAGCCGATCGATCTGCACGATCCCCAGGCGCGCGCGAAGTTTCCCTCGCTCGAGATGAAGGATCTCCTCGAGGAGCTGCACGCGGTTGATGACCAGGGAGTGGTTTACCGGGGTGCGCGCGCCATCAATGAGATTCTTCGCCGCCAGCCCGGCATCAAGGGCTGGCTCGCCTATGC
>DATGKG010000399.1:0-7718 GCA_035294805.1 Binataceae bacterium (SeqCode)
CGATCTAGAACGTTGGGGAATGGGTCAACTAAAAATGGATTTGAGCCAGAAACCTAACGAAAGCGGACGTTCAATCTCTTTGGATACATTTATGCGGGGGGTCTCTCGATGCTTGCCATCTCTCATAGCTGCCAGATTCCGAAGTAGCTTGGCTTCGTCTATGTACATCGAAAGCCGCCCCAATTTCGCTAAATCTTCGCCGCTCCGATATGCAGTATGACCCTGCAATACGCGTGCGGCTGCCCTCGTCGGTGAGGTCTTATGCCTCTTTCGGACGGCCTCGGGCAACAGATCTCGCATCGCCTCGCGCATCAGAAGCTTGTCGACGAACCATGGCAACGGCGACACGCTCATCACGAATTCCAGCACGCGCAAATCGAACATCGGATGATACGATTTCGCCGCGATGCCGGTAAATTCCGCATCGCCCTGCGACAGCAGCGCGGTCCAGAATGGGTCGTAGGCGAGACGATGCCGCGGGCTCTTCCAATCCGACCGCAATGACGACAACCTCGCGACGCGATCGCGCAGATTGGCGCGTCGAACGAAGTCGGGTTGTAGCCAGCTAAAATCGTTCGAGGTAGGAGATGAGTCGTGCCGCGCGCGCATCGTCTGCAGAATCCTGTTTACCGGCAACCAGCGCTGCTCGCGCGCGTATGTTATCAGCGCTAGCGCCGATGGATTTAGTGATTCGCCGTGAAAGAACTTACTCCAGTCAACCGTGGAAGGTCCGAGAAGCGCGTCGCCTCCGACGCCGGTCAGCAGTACGCGCTCACCGGCCTCGGCCATCTGACGGCTAATCTCGTCGTACGATGACCGCCTGCCTCCGTTCAGGCGCGGTTCGGGAACCGGTCGCCAGCGCGATTTCGCATTGAACACGCTCTGCTCGATGGAGATGTAAGTGCTTTTTATGCCGGCCGCGCCGGCGGTCAGGCTGGCGTAGTAACGCTCGGTTTCCGGCACCATCCAGTCGTGTCCGGAGCTATACGAATGCAACTCGGTGCGCGACGAGCCGTCGCGTTGCAACGACGCCGCGATCGCGGCCACGGCGCCGGAATCGAGGCCGCCCGAAAGCGATATCGCGGCGCGCGGTGCGTGCAGCCGATCGCGGACCGACGCGGTCAGCACCGTGCGGAACTCCAATCCATACTCCGCCGCGCTTTGGACGCGATGATAACTGTCGGCTTCGCGCAACGACCAATAGCGCTGCGGCGGACTCTGCACTCCATCATTCCAAACGATTCGACTGGCGGGCGGCACGCTGCGAACCTGACTGAAAAAGGTGTTTTCAGGATCGATGGAGTAGCTGAACAGGAGGTAGTCGCCGACCGCTTCGTCGTTCAGGTCGTCTCGGAGGCCGGGATATTTCCGCACCACCTCGAGCGTGTTTCCAAACACGATACGATCCTTCAGCCGCGCGTAGTACATTGGGGTGACGCCGAAGTGATCGCGCGCGAGCATCAGTCTGCGATGGGGCGCGTCCCAAATCGCGAAGGCAAAGTCGCCCATCAGATGCTCGACGCAATCGACACCCCAGACGTGATACGCGCGCAGGATCAGTTCCGCATCGCAAGCGCCATCGAGGACGATTGCTTCGCGCGAGCGAAGCGCGTCGATCAAGGTGGATTGATCATCGATGCGCGCGTCGGCGACGATCCAGACATCGTTTTGCAAAGAGAGCGGCTGATGATCGTGTTCCGACTCGAAGGTGTTCGCGAGCAGCGCGTGCCCAAATCCAACCGGGCCCTCATGGCGGATCTGGCGGCGATCCGGTCCGCGAAACGCCATTTGCTCGGTGAGCTCGCGCAGCATCGTGCCATCAACGCTCTCGCCGCCGAAATCGACGATCCCGAAGATGCCGCTCATTCCGTGTCGGCGGGCCCGCGCGGTGGTTGCGACGGCGCAGGACCGCCGTCATACGAGAGCAGTCCGGAGGCGGATAACTCATTGAGAAGATCGAGCAGATCGTCCGCAGCGCTGGCTTCGTCGACGCCGTATTCGACGCTGATTTGATGCGCAACTTCGGCCGGCGCCGTCTGCTCGGCGAGCAACTGCCATATGCGGGATCCGACTCCTTCTAGTTCGAAGTAGACGCCGGAGGCGAGATCGAGAAGCATCAACGACTCTCCGATCGGCGTGGTGAGGACCTCGGGCGAGAGAGTCACCGCGTCGGGGAGCTTTTTCACAACCGCATCACTCACTATTCACGTCCTTCATGCAACGAAAATAACCCGCGACCTTTCGCGTGGACCCCCACAAATCGTGCGATCGGCGCGTAGGCGTCGGAGGTTGCCGTGCCGGCGATCGGAATATTGCCGGACTCGAGCCATGCGTGCGCCGGCATGCCCCCGCGCTTCGGAACTCCGAGCGAGACGCGGACGGGCAGGGCGCGTCGCGTAAGCATCGCGCAGCCGGCCATCGCCTGCGGCAGGCATCCGATCTCGAAAGGCAGAAATCGGACGCCGCGCGCGATCATATATCGCACGCCCAAAGCGATGTGCTTTTGCGCGGGGTCGAGGTCGACATGAATATTTTCCGCGTCTTCCAACGCGCCAGCGCCGAACCATCGCATCAGTTTCTCAAACGGAAGGATCGCGATTGCGATCCGCGCCAGACACAGCAAAATTACGGCTTCCGCCGCGAATGTCTTTCGTGCGATCGACATCCGTGGGACGCTTACTAGCCGTTTAAACATAACGGTGGATTAATAGCGCGTAGTCGCGCCTTGATGCCAGTGCCGTCCATAATGCCGCCAAAAACTAACCAGGTCTCATCGTCGCGATGGCGCATCGGCGTCATTGCGACGTTGGTTCTTATCCCGGTCGCCCTCCACGCGATCTTGCTGCTTCCTGAAATTCGGCTGCCGATACCGAGTCAGAACGACGACGGTATGCACTATCTGTATGTCCAGCGCGCCAACGAGGCGCTCACGAATGGCGACAATCCTTTCGATTTCTGGGTGTCGGAGTTAGGCTACGGATTTCCTCAGTTTCACTACTACCAGCATTTGCCGCACCTTGCGGTGGTCCTTCTCCATCGCATGCTGCTCAAACAGCTCGCTCTGCTGACGGTTTTCAATCTCGTTCGCTATCTGCTGCTGATCGGATTTCCCATCACCGTCTTCTGGTCGATGCGCGCGATGGAGTTCTCGATGGGAGGCTCAGCCGCAGCCGCCGCCTTCGCATCGCTGCTGTCCGGTTACTTCGCGAGGCTGGGATTCGAGTATGAAAGCTATCTGTGGAGCGGCTATGGAATGTATACGCAGCTTTGGGCGATGCATCTCATCTTCCTCTGGCTGGGGTGCATCCAGCGGTTGCTGGTTCGCGGGATTGGCTACCTCAGCGCGATAGTCGTGACCTCGGCGCTGGTTCTGTCGCATCCGTTCTATGCCTACATGGCGGGGGCGACGACCATCGCCGTTCTTATCGTCAATGTTGGTTTCAGTTGGTGCGCTCTCGTTCGATGTCTGGTTCGTCTGAGCATCGTGGGAGCATTCGCGCTGATGATCACCTCCTACTTCTGGCTCCCGTTTTTTCTGCTGCGAGGCTATTTCAACGTCGCATACGGAGGGGTCTACAGCGCGGCTTTGAGTCAATCGACTGTGCATGTTCCTCATGCATATCCGCCGCTTTCCATGATGTTAGGCGTCGGGGTCTGGACTGTATTCCATTCCTGGCGAGTCGCGATGGTGGCGCTCCTCATCCTGCTTGGGATAACGACTCCGTTCATCCTGCGCACGAAGGCGGCGGCTCTTGCGCTTGCGATCTTCGCGCTATGGCTCGTGCTGTTCTTTGCTCCGCTGGTCGCGCCCAATCTCGTAGCGGCTCTCCCGATGCGCGCGGCACTGGATTTCCGGCGCTTCGTCGGCGGTATCGATCTCGGCGCGATTCTGCTTGTCGGCGCCGCCGGCGAATGGCTCTGGAAGCAATTCGCAGGATTCCGCGAACCCTGGAGTGCAGTTGTGCCCGGGATGATTATTCTAATCGTGTTGTCTCCGCTTATTCGTGAACGATGGATACGCGATGTGCGCAATACAACCACGATGGAAGCGATCGCACCCAGGATCGACGCGGGTTCGGACCTGCAGAGAATCGTCGAAAAGCTGAAAACCGAACCGTCGGCGCGAGTGTTCTTGCCGAAGCTCGGTCCCAACATGGTGCTGACCTTCTTCGGCATTCCCACCACCTACGCCGGACAGATGCTTTCGCTCGATTCGATGCTGCCATTCGATCGCATCGATCCGGTGTACAGCAACATTTTCAACGTCGGTTACTTCGTGCTGCCGGCGTTTGGGCCGGCGCCGAATTTTTTGACGCCCATACTCGCCACCAACGAATTGATTCTGTATCGGACCGACCACAGCAGCTATGCGCAATTCGGTTCGGTCCGATGGGGCAGGATTGACGCGGCCGGACTGGCCGCATCGCAGTACCTATTGTATGCCGAGAACTTCAAATGGCTACGCGATGGCGACGCTGCCGCCGGCAAGTTCATCCGATGGAATTTTCCCGATCGACGCCCGCAGGTTGGCGTGCCCGGTCCGGGCGGTCCCGATAGCGGGAAGGTGACGGCCGAAAAGTTCTCCTCTCAGCGGATCGATTTAACCGTGGATTGCCGCGAGGATGCCACGCTCATCTTCAAGCTGACCTTCCATCCAAACTGGCATGTGACCATCGATGGCATCGAAAGAGCCCCCTTCATGGTGTCGCCGAGCTATCTCGCGGTCGCGGTGCCTGCGGGGCATCATGAGGTCCGCGCCGAATATCGATCGAGCAAGCTGAAGAAGATGCTCCTTATCTTCGGCGCCCTTATTCTGCTGGCCACGACTCTCTTCCGAAATCGCCTGCGATTGATAGAAGATTTTTCCATGTTTCACGTTTGACGGTTACACGATCCTGCTGCGAGGGTAATGAGCAACTCTGGATTTTTGGCGGCGACACAATGCCCACTGCTCGCGAATACAATGACCTGCGCAAGGGAACCTGGGTCGGCGAACTCGGCATCCAGATCGTCAGCGTCGAGCCCGCCGGACGTCTCGTCGGTCAGGTCAAGCTACGCAAAGAACTCCTCTCTCCCAATGGGTCTCTGCATGCCGGATGCATTGTCACCTTCGCAGACAGCATGTGCGGCTCCGGCACGATGGAGAATCTTCCCAGCGGCGCGCGCGGCTACACCACCATCGAGCTGAAAGCTAACCTTATCGGCACCGCGCGCGACGGCATCATCGAATGTGAGGCAACCCTCGTCCACGGCGGCCGCACGACCCAGGTATGGGACGCGAAGGTCATTTCTAAGCCATCGGACAAGACGCTCGCGCTGTTTCGATGCACGCAGCTCATTTTGTATCCGGAACCGGTCCGCGCTAAGTAGTACCTCGCAAATCAAAAAGCGAGGTTCCTTATGAAACCTGGTGTTGCATTCGCTCATTTAGCGATCGTGCTGACGACGTTCGCGATCCTTTTCGTCGTGTCGGCTACCGCCAACGCCGATGCGGTCGCGGAGGCAAAGACCGTCAGCGACGCTTTCACCAAAGCCTTCGGGGCCTGCGACGTTCCGGCGGTTATGGATCTGTATGAGACCGATGCGGTGGTAATCTGGCCGGGGCAGGGCGAATTTGCGATCGGCAAACCGGCATTCGAAAAAATCGTCAAGGGCTATTGCAGCACTCCCTCGGGGCCCTCGATCAAGGTTGTCAGCAGCGATGCACGTCAGGTCGGCCTCGATCACATCATTCATTTCGGGCAACTCGACGTCACTATGACCGGTCCCGACGGAAAGCCTGCCACCGTGCGCGTGCGAACCAGTGAGCTGCTGCACAAATCCCACGGCAAATGGCTTTACGAAGTGGATCACGCGTCGGCCGGGCTCCCACCCCCTCCGGCTGCAAATGGCGGCAAAACCCAGTAGCCGCCAGCGTGCCCGGACCCGCGCCCGCCTGGGGTCGGCGAGTTGGGAGCGGCGCGGGCAGCCTTTACTACCGCGCGCGCAATTCCTCCTGCGTCTCGGCAGATGGGCTGCGATGGCGAGCGTGGTGGTCGTTGTATCGCTCGCGGTCGGGATCTGCGGTTACCACTTTCTCGAGAAGCTGCCGTGGATCGATGCGCTGCTCAACGCGTCAATGATCCTTGGTGGTATGGGTCCGGTCGATCCGATCAAGACCGCCGCCGGCAAGATTTTCGCGTCATTCTATGCACTGTACAGCGGGCTGGCGATTATCAGCGTCGCGGGTTTACTGCTCGCACCGGTAGTGCATCGCTTCCTGCACAAGTTCCACGTCGAATCCGGCGGGGACTAAGCGCCGGGATTTTGCGCCTGACTGTTTGCTTCGAAACATCTACAAGATGTTCGCTTTTCCCTATTGGGCAGAGACTGGCTAACGCTTGCGCTGATGAATTTGCCGCAGTTACGGTAACTCGCGGAGAATTCGATGTCCTCGATACAAGAACATGCTGCGCGGGCGCGAATCGTAGTGATCGATTCCGAGCCCGCCTCTTCGCGCCAAACCGTCTCGGCGCTGACGGCCGCGGGCTACGAATGCAGGAGCTTCGGCGAATCCGATGCCGCGGTGGCGACCCTCAACGAAAACGGCGCCGATGTTATGCTGGTTGACTTTTCCTCCGAGAAAAGCGCCGCCGAGTTGTTGCGAAAGGTCCGCATCCAATCGCCCGAAACCGCGGTCGTGCTCACTGTACCCAATCCCATCGTGTCGTCGGCCGTAGCTGCGATGCGTCACGGCGCCTTCGATTATCTGACGCGTCCAATCAACACCGATGAGCTCACCGCGGTTATCGGCAAGGCGCTCGAGATGGCGTCGCTGCGGCGCGAAAATCGTCTCCTGCACGAACAGCTCGATGTCGCCAGCATGGCGGCCGCGTTCATCGCCGAGAGCGCCGCGAGCCGCAATCTCGCCGCGATGGTGCGCCGCGCCGCGCCGGCCAATTCTCCCGTGCTGATCGAGGGCGAGAGCGGCACCGGCAAAGAGCTGGTCGCACGGATGTTGCATCACTGGAGCAGCCGCGCGCAGGGACCGTTCGTCAAGGTGAACTTCAAATCGCTCGCGCCGATGCCGTCGTCATCGGGGATGGCAGGCGATACGATGCGCCCACACTTAGGCATTGCAGCGATGCTGTCCGAATACGTCGATCGCGCGGCGGGCGGCACGCTCTTTCTCGATGAGATTTCCGAAGCGACGCCGGATTTCCAATCCGCGTTGCTGCGCCTTACCGGCGAGGGTGGGCGTCCGCGCACAGCCGGGCGCAGCAACGCCGGTGTGCGGATAGTGGCATCGACCAATCGGCCGCTCGCGCGCGAGGTCGCCGGCGGCCGCATCCGTCCCGACCTGTACTTCGCCCTGAATGTGATCGCGATCCAGGTCGCGCCTCTACGCGAACGACGCGAAGATATCCTGCCGCTCGCGCGCCACTTCCTCGCGCTCCACGCAGCTGAGAGCGGCCGTGCTCTGATGCTCACTGCCGACGCGGAAAAGTCGCTGCTCGCATATTCATGGCCGGGCAACGTGCGCGAACTGGAGAACATCATCGAGCGCGCCGTGGTGATGAGTACGAGCGAACGGATCTCGCCTGAAGCATTGATGATCCCGGGCGCGACCCCTTCGATCGCTGCGCCTTCCGCGTCGCAGGTGACGGTCGAGGCTGAATCTCCCGAGGAAGCCGCGCAGGCCGCGGAGCAAATCACGGAGACGGCGCTCGCTACGGAAA
>DATGKG010000400.1:0-22375 GCA_035294805.1 Binataceae bacterium (SeqCode)
CAGATTGACCGCGATGTCCTCGCGCTTGCGAATTCCTCGCACGACCGGAATCAGGCCCACCGCTGTGTATGGTTTGATCATTTTTATTTCGCTCGGGCTGCGCTGCGCTCCGCCTCGCGAGGGCCTGCGGCCCGGCTGCGCCCGCTTCGCGCCTCTCCTTAACTTTCCTGGCCCGCCAACGCCTCGCTTCGGAAGCGGAATTAACCACAAACACAGCTCATCGCCCAACCCTCATCGGCACGCGAAACCGTTCAGAGCGCTAGATTCGCCGCCTCGCGAGGGCCGCGGCGCGTCGGCGCGCGTGTCGATTGCCCGTAAACGTTGAACTTAATGGGTTTGTTTTCGCAGTTTCGATGATCGTTGAAGGAGCTTTCGAGGTCGTTCCCGCCGCGCCCGGGGCGCTGCTTGATGGTCTCGGGGCGCGTGCGGTTTTAAGCAATTCCCGATGCGCCCTCGCCGCCGTGTCCAGCAGAGAAAAGGTCCGATTTTCCTCAGTTAAATGGGTTTGTTTTCGCACTTTCGTCGGATGACGCGTTCGCGGGCCTTCCCCGGTGCGAAAACTCTGGAATCCTCGAAGTTCCGCGCCGGCCCGTCGGATCTCGTGATTGATATTTCCCATGCATCGCGCGATGCCGTTGACAGCGCGGGGCGCCGGAAGGGTCGGGCCCCACAGCCCTGCCTTGCGCATCCTCTCGCGATGCGCCCTAAGCTGCCTGGCCTCTGTCGGCGTGGCGGATGCGATTCGCGCATCGAACTCGCGCTCGCATTGCTGATGGTACTCGTAGGCCGCGATGCTCTCGTACCGGAAAACGGCCGCCATCCGCACATACGAATGCGCGATGGTCCAGACGCAGCTTTCCTCGCCGATGCCATCCGGACGGAAATCATCGCGAAGGCCGGCATATGTCGATTCGAAATCGTGCCGTTGCTCCGGCGTCCATCGATGCGGCGCGACGAAGAATCCGTGCTTGATCGCGTTGCGCGCGACGCGGGCCTTTCCGGTCGAGGTGCGCGGACCGGTCGAGCGTGCGGCGTTGCGCCGGTTGGCCTCGATGCGACGCGGACTTAGGACAAAGCGACGGCGGCGAGGCGGGGAGAGCGAGGTGGAAACGACGGGACATGCTGCCATTAAATGCATGCCTCCTTTTGGATAGCCGCGCGAGCGCGCGACCGTAACCAATGAGTATACGCGACTGACTTAGGGTTGTGGAGGTGGGTCGAGCGCGCTTCCCGCTCAACATACAAGAACGGGGAGAGTTTTGTGTAACCTTCGCGAAGCTGCTGGTCGAACAACTTCAATGTCCGGCCAGACGGGGATCGTCCGACGCTACACAGACTGAACGAGAGGCCAACGTCTGCATGTCGCGATTCTGGTTGTCGGTAAAGGGTTTCTTAAAGACCTTACTGGTCATGTCCTGAAAGTCTTTACGAGTCAGTGACACTTGCAACTCCTGCCGCGTTTTTTCGCAGTCAGAAATCGAAAAGAACAGGTGCAACATGGGCGTCCAATCCCGGAGTGGACAATTTGGATCGGGATGACCAGTCTCTTTTATTGGCGGGTCCATCAAAAGCCAGAAAGGTTTATGCCGTTCGCACCCAGCGACGCCGGCCACCGCAAAGGCAAGCGCGAGCGCAACAACGTGGCGGAAGCTCATATCACATTGATCCTATGCGTTCGGCGCGCTCACCTTCGGCAATTCCGCGAGCGCCTCTTCGATCGCATGCGCCGGGTATGCGGAATCCTCCAGCTTGCCGCTCAGATAGCTGTCGTACGCCGCCATGTCGAAATTGCCGTGGCCCGAGAGGTTGAAGAAAATCGTCTTGGGCTCGCCACTTCGCTTGCACGCGAGCGCCTCATCGATCGCGACGCGGATTGCATGATTGCTCTCCGGCGCGGGAATGATGCCTTCGGTGCGCGCGAACGTCAGCCCCGCCTCGAAGGTTGCGCGCTGCGGTACCGCGACCGCCTCGACCAGGCCCTCATGATGAAGCTGCGACACCAGCGGCGAGTCGCCGTGATAGCGCAGACCTCCCGCGTGGATCGAGGGCGGGATGAAATTGCGCCCCAGCGTGTACATCAGCATCAGCGGCGTGAGGCCCGCGGTGTCGCCCGAGTCGTAGGCATAATGCCCACGCGTGAGCGTCGGACATGACTCGGGCTCGACCGCGATCAGACGCACATCTTTGCCGGCGGCCTTGTCGGCGAAAAATGGAAACGCGACGCCGCCGAAGTTCGAGCCGCCGCCGCAGCATGCGATGATCACGTCGGGATAGTCGCCGACTTTCTCGAACTGCTTCTTCGCTTCCAGCCCGATGACGGTCTGATGCAGCAGCACATGATTTAGCACCGAGCCGAGCGCATAGTTGGTGTCGTCGCGGGTGGCGGCTTCCTCGACGGCTTCCGAAATCGCGATGCCTAGCGAGCCGGTCGAATCCGGATGACGCGCGAGGATCTGCCGGCCCGCATTGGTGCGCGTGCTCGGACTTGCGATGACCTCGGTCCCCCACGCCTCCATCATCGAGCGGCGAAACGGTTTCTGCTCGTAGCTAACGCGCACCATGTAGACCCGCACTTCAAGGCCGAACATCTGTCCCGCCATCGCGAGCGCCGACCCCCACTGTCCCGCGCCGGTTTCGGTCGCGATGCGTCGTACGCCCGCTTGCCGGTTGTAGTAGGCCTGCGGGACGGAGGTGTTCGGCTTATGCGATCCGGCGGGACTGACGCCTTCGTACTTGTAATAGATCTTGGCGGGCGTCCCGAGCGCCTGCTCGAGGCGCCGGGCGCGGAACATCGGGGTCGGACGCCATTGACGATAGATCTCGCGCACCGCCTCCGGAATTGGAATCCATCGCTCGCGCGAAACTTCCTGCTCGATGATCGCGGGCGGAAAAATCGCGGCGAGCGACTGTGGATTGACCGGCTTGCCATCGCCGCCAAGCAGCGGCGCGGGCGGCTTCGGCATATCGGCGACGACGTTGTACCAATGCGCCGGGATCTCCGATTCGTCGAGAAGAATCTTCACTTGCGGCATGCAGGCTGATTATCAGGACTGCGTAACGGATCAAGTCCCGCCTTTCGCGCATTGACTCTGGAGTACGGTCGAGGGTCTAGCGTTAGAGGATGGAAATTTCCGAGCCTTATCTGATCGCATTCGAGAACGAATATGTACGCATCGTGCAGGTCAATTTGAATGCGCGACTGCATCTGCCGAAGTATTCGCCCGCAGCGCTTCCGATGGTGCGCGTGATTCTCGATTCGGATGACCCTCGTTTGCCACAAGGGAGTACGCACTACTGCGAAGCGGCGCCGGATGACGTAGGGCATGCAACGCGCGAGATTCGGGTCGAGCTGAAATCGCCTCCAAAAATTGCGCCGATGAAACTCGATGCGGTCCGCGTCGATCCCAGGCGCTACAAGATAGAGTTCGAGAACGATCGCGTCCGAATCGTCCGGTTGGGCTTCGGACCTCTTGAAAGAGGAATGATGGTGCAGCATCCTCCGCGCGTGCTGGTAACGCTGACCGATGTCGCGGTGAAGCTGCTGTTTGCCGATGGCCACACTGACGAACGCGGCGCTCCCGCGGGCGTCGCGGGATGGCTCGAAAGCGAGACGCTGCTGACTGAAAATGCGCATCGCGAGCCGCTCGAGGTGGTGCTCATCGAACCCAAATCCGCCTCATAAGCGGATGACATTCGGACACTCGCGGCTTGCCCGATCCCCCGCCGTAACGTCTTAATGCCGCACGGTGCGGATATTTGCCCCACCGACGCAAATCCACATTCATAGTTTTGCTGAATCTTCCCGTGGCATTGCGCTTGCTTTGATCCCCAGCACCCGCGCTCTTGCGAGAGCCTCGAAAGTCCGTTTCCCCCAAATGGCTTGAGCCGTTCACTAGAGGCCTGCGGGGCGCGGGTGTTTTGAATCGATGGGCGTCTTGAGTCCAAGGGACCCAGCGAATGATCCGGGCAGGTGGACCTATGATGCGGCGCTCGGCCATGATTGAACGAAGGTCTGAGGCGATGGATCTGATCGCTACTTGTCGGCATACCGCGTGAAAGTCGGAACCCGCTTCATAGTCGCGCTGCTCATTGTGCTGCTCCCGGTAATGGGAGGGTACATGTACTGGAGCGTACATCGCTCGACCGAGGGTTATATCCACGACCTGGCGCGCGAGTCGCGCTCCAATGCGCGCAGCCTTAGCGCTGCGTTCGACGATGATATCCGGGTCGAGGAATGGGATCAGATAGATGACGTCTTGCAACGCATCCGGCCGGACGGAACCGAAGCCGCGGTGTTCACCAATGACGGCAAATTGTGGCACGCGCTGCCGGGATTTCCCGACAGCCTCAAGATAGCGCCGGAAAAAGTGAAGTCGGCAAGAGCCAACCAGCCGTTGGAATTTCGCGTCGACGAGGGGCCTAGTCGTGAGTGGCTATGCCACGTGGTGCCGCTCGGACCGCCCAGCCATCCTCAAATAGGTTTCGTGCTGGTGGCGAATGACTGGACCGACGTGCGCGGCGACCTCAAAGATCGCCTCGAGATATCCGCGGTTACCGGCTTGGTGACGCTGTTCGCGATCGTCGCGTTGATCACGCTCGCGGTGCGGCGCTACATCTCGCGGCCACTGGCGGAACTGTCGCGCCGCGTGATCAGTTTTTCCGCAGATGAAGCAGCGACCCGCAATCCGGTTCGCGATGAAGTCGAACTCCTGATCGGGGAATTCCGCAAGCTCGGCGAGGAATTGGCGAAAGCGCGCGCGGACCTGCTGGAAAAGCATCGTAGCGAGATCGAGCTGGAACGCCGGCTGCTTCATTCCGATCGGCTGGCGACGATCGGCAGCCTCGCCGCCGGGCTGGCGCATGAGATCGGCACCCCGATGGGGGTGATCCGCGGCCGCGCCGAATACGTGCTGCACGCCCGGCGCGACGAAAAGAAGATTTCCGAAGGACTCGAGATCATCATCGCGCAGATCGATCGCATCACCAACATCGTGCGGATGCTGCTGGACTATTCGCGCTATCGCGAATCGCGCAAGCTGACCACCGACCTGCGGCCGATCGTACAGCGCTCGATCCATCTCATCGAAACCGAAGCGACCAAGCGCGGGGTGCGGGTGGACAATCGGCTCGGCAATCAACCGCTGATGATAGATTGCGACCCGGACCAGCTGCAGCAGGTCTTCGTCAATCTCGGAATCAATGCGCTGGATGCGATGCGCGCGACCGGCGGCATCTTGAGCGTCGCGGCGCGCGTCGAGCCCGATAACGGCGCCTCGCGCGTCACCTTGATCTTCGAGGACACCGGTCCCGGAATTCCCGAAGCGTATCGCGAGCGAATCTTCGATCCGTTTTTCACCACCAAAGAGCCGGGCCAGGGAACCGGAATGGGACTGGCGGTCTGCCAGACCATCGTGCAGAGCCACGACGGCAAGATCGCATTTGAGAGCAGTTCCACCGGCACACGTTTCTTAGTCTCGTTCCCACTCTCGCAACGGACGGCGGCCGGCAATGTCGAAAGCACAGTCGCAATGCGTAATGGCCATGAATGATACCGCAACAATCCTGGTCGTCGACGACGATCGCGAGATGGTGAACCTGCTATGCGATGTGCTGAGCGAGGCCGGCTATACCGCTCGCAGCGCCAATTCGGCCGCCGAAGCCCTCGCGCGCGTGCGCGAGGACTGCCCTGATCTGGTCATCTCCGATGTCCGAATGAGCGGGATGAGCGGGCATGAGCTGCAGAACGAATTGCGCGAGCTGGTTCCCGATCTGCCGGTGGTGATTATCACGGCTTTCGGATCGATTGAATCGGCGGTCGAGTCGATGAAGCTCGGCGCAGCCGACTACATCACCAAGCCGTTTCGCAACGACCAGTTCCTGGTGCTGGTGGCGCGCGTGCTGGAAAATATTCAGTTACGCCAGGAAATTCGCCGCCTACGCGGAGACCTCGCGCGCAGCTATGGGATCGGAACCATCATCGCGGCCGATCCAAAAATGAAGGCGGTGCTGCGCAAACTGGAGCAGTTCGTCGATACCAACGCGACGGTCGTCATCACCGGCGAAAGCGGGACCGGCAAGGATCTCCTCGCCCGCGCGCTGCATTTCGAAAGCCGCCGCCGCGACGCTCCATTCGTGCCGGTCAATTGCGCCGCGTTGCCCGACAATCTCATCGAAAGCGAACTGTTCGGCTACGCGCGCGGTGCGTTCACCGATGCGCGCCAGAGCAAGCTCGGGCTGTTTCAGGCCGCGCGGGGCGGGACGCTGTTTCTCGATGAAATCAGCGAGATGCCGTACGCGCTGCAAGCCAAGCTGTTGCGCGTCATCGAGGACAAGAAGGTTCGGCCGCTCGGAGCTACCGAGGAAACCCCCATCGATGTGCGCATCGTCGCCGCGACCAATACCAATCTCGACAAGGCGATCGCCGACGGAAAGTTTCGCGCGGATCTGTTTTATCGTCTCGCGACGTTCACTCTGAGCGTGCCGCCGCTGCGCGAACGGCGCGATGACATTCCGTTGCTCATCAAACATTTTCTGGTGCGCGCCAGCGCCGAGGCCGGCAAGCCGATCCCCATCATCGAACCCGAGGCGATGGATTTCTTCATGAGCTATCGATGGCCGGGCAATGTGCGCGAGTTGCAGAGCGCGATCCAGAGCGGCGTGATCCTCTCGCGTCAAAGCCGCCTCACGGTCGCCGATCTACCTGCGAGCATGACCGGCGCCGCCGCTCCGACCAGCAATCTTCTCGAAGATGCGGTCGCGCGCAAGTTCACCCTCGAGCGTGTCGAGCAGCAGTACGCGCGGATGATTCTGGAATCGGTGGGCGGCAACAAAACCGAAGCCGCCGCGATTTTGAAGATCGATCGCAAGACGCTCTATCGCAAGCTCGGCGAGTACGTCGACGAGGATTAAGCACCCGCCGCGACGCCGCATCTGTAGCGCCTTGCCGCATCTGAATCTTCCGAGGTGATCGGTCTGTCCGCATCGCTCAAGTAATGAAAGGGAAAAGCCAGGCGCGAGCGTGCGGCCTCGAAATTGCGCCTTATCTTATCAATAGATTTTTAGTCATCCGATGTTTGAGAATCTAATCGCGATCGGCACGCTGGTTTTTCTTGAGGGCATTTTGTCAGTCGACAATGCGCTCGCGATGGCGATGCTGGTGCGGCCGTTGCAGCCATCGCTGCGCCAGCGCGCGCTGTTCTACGGCATGTCGGGCGCGTTCATCCTGCGCGCCGGCGCGCTGCTCAGCGCGAAATGGCTGATGAACGTCTGGTGGCTTCAATTCGCGGGTGCGCTCTATCTGCTCTACGTCGCCATAGCGCACTTCGCATCGCGCACGGTCACGCATCAAATGGATGGCCCAGATGATTCGCGCCGCAGCTTCTGGATGACGATCGCGATGGTCGAACTTACCGACGCAGCCTTCGCATTCGACTCGACGCTGGTCGCGGTCGGCATGTCGGATGAGCTGTGGGTGGTGTTCGCGGGCGTCGCGCTCGGAATCATTGCGGTGCGATACGCCGCGATAGTATTCGTCTCGCTGCTTCAACGCTGCCCGGAGATCGAGCACATAGGATTCGCGATGGTGGCGTGGGTCGCGGTCAGGCTGTTCGCGGAGGGATGGGAAAAGATGTCGGCGGTGGTGCTGATGCGTCCTTATCAGGAGCACATCATTCCGCAATGGCTGTTCTGGGCGGTGGTCGGAGTTATGGCTGCGATCGCCGTATGGTTCGTGGTCGGCGCACGTTCGGCGCGGCGCGTGGTCATCATGATCATCGGATCGCTGGTGCTGCTGGTCGGCATCGCAATGATTTTTCTTCCCGGTCCGGCGGTCGTCGTAATTCCTGCCGGCCTCGCCATCCTGGCGACCGAATTCGCATGGGCACAGAGTCTGTTGGAACGTGGCCGCGCGTCGGTGCGAAAAGTCCTTCGCGTCTAGAATCGCCATCATCCCGAAGGTAGCGACAGTCACTGCGGTCATAAACGCCACAACTGCCGTGGAAAATTTCCCCTTGCTGAGTATCGGCGCGGCGTGTGCGCAGGAAACCGCAGAAATACGTTGATGATTTCGATCGCATCATTGCTCTCGCGTTGGCCTTTCCCTTGCTGCTCGCCCATCGTAGCGAAGTCCGCTCCGCTTTGAGACGAATCGATGAACCCCGCGGGGAAAAAGGCGTATCAAAATGATCAGATTGAAGGTTGCGGGCGCTGCTGAGATGCCATTTTCCGGAGACGCTATCGATCGCGATGACAAACTCGTACTGATGGACGATCTGATGTTCGTCAACGAGTTCGCCCAAGCGGCGAATCAACACGGCCGGGCGATTGTATGCGTCGGATGCTTCGATCCTACGCGCGCATTGCGTGCGTTCGTGTTCCGCCTCGAAGAACCCAACACAGTTGACGAGTCCGCGGGAAGCCTTGGATTTTGTTTCGATTGTTATCGCGCTCTCATGGAACGCGTTTTCAATGATACGGTTTGGCGGGCTGCCAAGCAGCCGGGACGCTAGATGCGCGGCCGACCTGCTGCGGAACCATCGATCTAGTTGACCGAGACTTCGTGCGGGAACAGGAAAGTGGTCGCGCCGTCATCGAACCTGACCAGGAACATGTGACGATCGAGGTTGTTGACTTCGCGTACGATGGTTGGCTGCTCGTTGAATCGCACCCGTCCGCTCGTATCTCTCACCAAACCAACCAGACGGCATCGCTTCTCGATTTGTGCGGATTCCATGTTGGGTACCTCCATGACGGTATACTAGTGCAGCATTACGCGTGCCGATCTAATGGAGATCCCATAGCATCACTTAGCATCCAAAACTGACAGACCGCGTGTGATTACAATCGACCCTATTGGGATAAGAGACGGCGCAGACTGCATGCCCGTCAGCTCATGGCGGAACATTTGACATGGCGCCTTAATTCGAGCGGATCCGGACAATGACCGATGGATCGGGCGCGCGAGGCTGATCATCACTCGAGCGCGACAAGATAGAACGAGCCGTTAGGCATCCCATACGCATGCGTGTAGGGAGCCCATCCTTCGACACGTTCGATGAGCTGCGGATCCGCATCGAGTTCCTCGCGTACTTCGTCCCAGTCTTCCACTTCGGCATCGGGGATGCGGTAGTACTTCTGCTTGCGCCGGAAAACTAGCAGGCATCGCGCCATCTCGCCGTCCACCTTCTGAGCGAAGATACATCGCCGCGCGAACCTTCGTCCACGAGGCTACATCTTTTTCCGCTTGACATTGGTAAGCAGCTTGCCTTACTTACGGTGTAAGGCGGGCTGCCTACCTTATGAGCGACACCACTTCCAGGCCAAACCGCTTCGGAGACTATGTCCGTCACGCGCGCGTCGCGAATGGACTTAGCCTCCGCGAGGTCGCCGATGCCGTCGGTATCTCGCACGTCTACCTGGGCGAGGTCGAGCGCGGCGTGCGCGGACCGCTGATGGAATCGCATTGGGATGCGCTGATCGCCGCGATCCGCGGCCTCACGCGCACCGAGCTCCAGCATGCCGCGGAAGTCAGCCGCGCGCTCCGATTGGATCTCTCGACGGCGCCCTCGCGTTATCAGGATCTCGCGCTCGCCCTCGCGCGACGCTTCAAGCGCCGCGATCTCTCCGACGCGGACCTCACCCAAATTCTCAAGATGCTGAAGCGCGATGAGTGACATCGCTAACGATTCCACCCTGATGATGCCGGGCCTCTCGATGGCATGCCTCGAGGCGTTGGGCGCGACTGTGCTGAGCGTGTTCCAGCCCAGCGCGCTCAAAGCGCCGCGGCCAGTCGACATCGTCGGATGGATCGATCGCATCCTGCCGCGCTTCGGCGTGCATGTGACACCGGCCGGCGAGAGTGAACTCGGCGACTGCGCCGCGCTTACTATTCCATCGAGTGAGTTCGAATGCGAAATACTCATCCGCGAGTGGATGTGGAAAGATCTCACCGGCGAGCCACGCCCGAACTTCGCGCGCGCGACCGTGATGCATGAGCTCGCGCACGCGATTTTGCATGTGCCGACGTTTCGCGACGCCGCTGCGCTCGAGCACGCGCAACCGGGAACGATGGTACCCGCCTTCCGCGACCCCGAATGGCAGGCGTGGGCGCTCGCCGGCGCAATCCTGATGCCGCGCAAGACGCTCGCGATGCTCGCGCAACCGCATCCTGTGGCGGTCGCCCAGGTCTACATCGTCAGCGCGCAGTTCGCGCAGGCACATCTCAAACGGCTGAAACTTTTTCAGGAGACTAGCCATGGCCTCATGGAATGAGTTCGAAAGGAGCGCGCCCGAGATGGCCGCCGCCGGCCGCAAGCTGCTGTATCAGTTCGGTGTCGGCCTCGCGTTCCTCGCCACGGTGCGCAAGGACGGCGCGCCGCGCCTGCATCCCATTTGCCCTACCGTTGTCGACGGATGCCTCTACGCTTTGATTCTTCCGTCCTCACCCAAATGCAACGACCTCAAGCGCGATGGCCGCTACACGCTGCATACCTTCCCGCCCGTCGACGTCGACGATGAGTTTCTCGTGATGGGACGCGCGCAGTTTATTGATGATGAAGCGCAAGCCTCGCGCGTGCGCGACGATCAGAAGGCGCGCGGGATGACCTCGACGAATGACGAAGCGCTATTCCGCCTCGACCTCGATCGCGCGATGCATGCGAAATATCCGGGCGGCCACGGCACCTGGCCGCCGAAATATTACGTCTGGAAAGAAGGCCAGAAGTAAGTCGCTTTTCGCTCCTGGCATGGCAGCACGATTAGACGCCCTGCTCGGCCAGGCGGTTGGCGAACGAAATGCTCTCGCATCGATCTGCGCGAAGATGGCTGCCGACCCGCTTGCCGTTCTGCCATCGCCCGAATTGCGTCTTGAGCGGCCGCATCGCGTTACCGGAATCGACTTTACTTGAGCGGCTACGAAATCGATTCGTTCGCCATTAACTCGATGGACAGCGCGGCCCGACCAAGCTTAGTCTGAGGCTGTTTCGACGAGGTTCGATCAACATTCAACCTATGGAGCTATGACGCTGTGAGCGACGCATCTGCCTATACCCCACCGAAGGTCTGGACCTGGAACAAGAACGGCACCGGTAATTTTGCGAACATCAACCGACCGATCGCCGGGCCGACCCATGAGAAAGACCTGCCCATCGGACGCCATCCGCTGCAGCTCTATTCGCTGGGTACGCCCAACGGCGTCAAGGTCACAGTCATGCTCGAGGAGCTGCTCGCGCTAGGCCACAAGGGCGCCGAGTACGATGCATGGCTCATCAACATCATGCGAGGGGACCAGTTCGGCAGCGGCTTCGTCGAGATCAATCCAAACTCGAAAATTCCCGCGCTGATGGATCGAAGTGGTTCGGAGCCGATTCGGGTCTTCGAATCCGGCGCGATCTTGTTGTACCTCGCAGAAAAATTTGATGCGTTTCTGCCCCACGATCCCAAGACGCGAGCCGAGTGCCTCTCATGGCTTTTCTGGCAGATGGGCAGCACCCCATACCTCGGCGGTGGATTCGGCCACTTTTACGCCTATGCTCCGACCAAGATCGAATACGCGATCGACCGCTACGCGATGGAGGTCAAACGGCAGATGGACGTCCTCGACCGGCGTTTGGCGCAGGCCGAGTATTTGGCCGGGAAAGACTACACCATCGCCGACATCGTTACATGGCCGTGGTATGGCGCCTTGGCCAAGGGTGCAGTTTATGGCGCCGGCGAGTTCCTCGACGTTCAAAGTTACAAACACGTCCAACGCTGGACCAACGCCATCGCGCAGCGACCGGCGGTCCAGCGTGGCCGCAAGGTCAACTGCACCTTCGGAAAGCCCTCCGATCAGCTACACGAGCGCCACGACGCGAGTGACTTTGAGACCAAGACCCAAGACAAGCTAAGTCCCCCTGCGTCGTGATTGCGAAGGTCGTCGGTGTCCGGCACGTATCCGGCCGCTGTCTATGTGGCGCGGTTGAGATAGAGATCGACTTTCCCGCTTTTTGGGCTTGGCACGATCACTCCGAGGCGAGCCGCCGCGCGCACGGCGCCGCGTATGCGACCTATATCGGCTGCTGGCGCAAGCATGCGCGCGTGGTGAAAGGCCACCGAAGCATCGCTCGCTTCGAAGATGCGAAGACAGCGTCAACCCGAAGCTTCTGCTGCCGATGCGGGGCGCCGTTGCTTTACGAGCGCAAGCGCTCACCGCACATGGTCAATATCCCGCGGGCACTCTTCACCGGCCGCACCGGCCGCGAACCGCGCTATCACGTGGCCATCGAGGAGCTTCAGGATTGGACCTACACCGGCAACCGACTGCTTCCCCTAAAGGGTTATCCCGGTATCGTCTGGGAACGACCGAAATCGCGGCGGCGCCCGCGCGACGCGGAGGTCCTTGAGTTCCTCGAAGGGCACTTGTTCCGATAGATTTCAGCCTCGACGATCTCTAAGACGATCTCTAATCAGATTGTCCGGCCGACCGACTATGTGATAGCCGTCGGAAAACTCTCATGCGGCTGGGGCAACCCATCGCAACGGCCCGCCAGCCGCGACTGAAACCTCGGAGGATCGATTGCCATGGCAAATGCGCCAAGGATGCTCGAGGGCTACCGTGTCCTTGATTTTACCCAGTTTGTGGCCGGACCAACCTGCACCCGCCTGATGGCGGAGTTGGGCGCCGAGGTCGTCAAGCTGGAACTGGCCCCGCATGGCGATCGCATCCGCGACGCGGGTTTTAAGCCGCGCAACGACAAGTCCAGCAGCCACAGCACCTATTACATGCAACACGATCACAGCAAGCTCAGCTTTGCGATCGATATGAAGCAGCCGGGGGCGCGCGACTTGGTTATGTCGATGCTGCCGAAGTTCGACGTTCTGGTAGAGAATTTCGCGCCCGGCGTGATCGGCCGGATGGGCTTTTCTTACGACGAAGTGAAGAAGGTCAATCCGAAGATCATCATGTGTTCGATCTCGATGGCGGGCCAGACTGGACCGCTATCCGGCAAGGCCGGCTACGACACCATCGGACAGGCCTACGCGGGAATCACCGATAACCTTGGTGAACCGGATCGCGCGCCGGTGATGATCGGAATGGCGATCGGCGACATCTCGACCGGCGTAGCGGCGGCGATGGCGGTGTTCGCTGCCTTGCTGCATCGCGAGCGCACCGGTGAAGGGCAGTATCTCGACGCCTCGCTGACCGACACCTATTTCCATATGCACGAACTCAACGTGCCGAAGATCGCGCTGGCGGGCGATCGGGTACGGCCCAAACGCGCAGGGTCACAGGCCGACGGGCCCGGACCGGCAGGCAATTTCCGTTATCGCGACGACCAATACATCATGATACTGATTTCGGCGCATCAATGGCCGCAGATGGTCCGCGCGATGGGCAAGCCCGAGCTTGCAACCGACCCGCGCTTCCAGCGTGCACGAGATCGACAAAAGAATCGCTTCGAGCTCCAGGCGATTATCGAGGAATGGCTGGCGACCTTTCCCACCCGCGAGGATGCGATCGCCGCGATGGACAAGGAACGCGTGCCATGCGCGCCGGTCCTGACTCTCAACGAGGCGATGGCTCATCCGCATCTGAACGAGCGCAAGACCGTGCGGTGGGTCGAAGATCCGCTTCTAGGCAAAGTGGCGATTCCCGCCGTGCCGGTGAAATTCTCTGCCTGGCCGGATCGCACCGAGCTGCGCTCGGCGCGCCTGGGTGAGGACAACGAGCGGGTCCTGCGCGATTACCTCGGGCTTCCAGACAAGCGAATTCAGGAGTTGTATGAAAACGGCACGCTGGTACGCGACAAGACTTAGGATGACGTGTAGCGAGAGCCTGTGAGTGGTTTAGCTATGCACCATTCCGGCGCTGGCGATTTTCTCTGTCGGGCTTGATTCATCGGGGCTGGTACGTGGAACGGATCGAGAACACCGCGCGCGAGAGAGGTATCGCAGCGCGCAAACTCATCCGCGCGGTGCTCGCGGAGCACTTTGGGAAGCATCGTGCACGTAAGATGGTGCGCAGCGGTAAAATCGCCACTTGAAATTTCGCTGGACCTCCGAAAGGGGCCACGGCGAGCTTAAGAATCGATCATGTAGAGGCGCCATTTCTCGGGTACGCCCTTGAGTCGATGAACCCCACGGTCTTTGAACTTGATTCCCGACTTAGGCACCAGGTTTTTGACCGCGCTCGAGACCAGCAGCTCGCTCGCGCCTGCCTTGGCAGCTACGCGCGCGCCAATATGAATCGCGATACCGACGACTTCGCCTCCGATCATCTGGTACTCGCCCGCATGCAGACCCGCTCTGATCTCGAGTCCCAGAGTGCGTACCGCCTCGCGAATTGCAGACGCACATCGAATAGCCTTCGCTCCCGCTTTGAAAATCGCCAGCATTCCGTCGCCGGTTGTAGTTACCTCTTTTCCCGAAGCCGTGCGAAGCTCTCTGCGGACCGCGGCGTAATAGTGATTCATCACCTCGGACCAGCGCCGGTCGCCCATGCGCGCGGCTTTTTCCGTCGAGCGAACGATGTCGACAAACAATATCGTCGCAAGCTTGCGTTCGAGATCGACGTTATCGAGCGCGAGTCGTCTCCGGATGGGCACGCTCTCTGGTAACCTTTCATATTGATGGCCTAACCGCCGTGAAATGGCTTTCCTCACGTAGCCGTTTGCCCGTTTCTCCGTTCCGCATCGAACAACTTTCTGCCGAGGTGGAACCGCCCAATAAATCCGTCTCTCTTGACCAGCTCCAAGCACCCTCACCGCGCCCCACTTCAAGACGGCAGTCGAGCCGACCCGGCGAACCGACCAGGCTTTGGACGTATATCCGGACACATTCGAGTGATGAACTCCGATACGGAGAAACTTCGCCATTGGCGTTCCTTTGCCTTGGCGGGATGTTTAACCGAACAGAAACTCAACTCTGATCAGTCTTGCCATCGTTCCGTAACGAGTTTTTTGATGGTTCATGATTGTTGCGGTTTAGAGCGAGGAGTAGTCGACCACCAGGAGATTCGGCTCAAGGCGAATTTGAGCGGATTTTGCCGCCTTCGACAATGCCTCCGAATCACCCTAAGCCTTTTCACTTGGCGAGAGTGGGAATGATTTCTGATGCAGCCTTCACGGCAATCGATCTATACTTGGCCGTCAACTTGGAGATTTGAAGATGGCGAAGATAATAGATGCCGATGGTCACATCGTCGAACCGCGTTCATTCTGGAGTGACTACATCGAACCAGAATTTCGCGATCGGACGCCACGAATCATGAAGGATGCGGATGGAATTGAACGAATCGGGGTCGGCAATCGCGTCGCGCGCGGCAGCATCTACTCCCCCGCCGCCATGTGTATCCCGGGCGGTCTAGCTACTCCCGATCTGGCGCGCAAACTCACCTGGGATGACCTACGGCCGGGCAGTTCCGATCCGCACGCGCGTCTGCAGGACATGGATTCCGAGGGCATCGATGTGTCGGTGTTGTTTCCTTCCATCGGCCTCGGGTTTGTCGCTATTACCGATATCGAGCTGTCGGCGGCAGCGTGCCGCGCATACAACAACTGGATGCACGATTTCTGCGCGGCCGCGCCGGACCGGCTTTATAGCGTCGCGCCCGTTCCGTTGTACGATGTCGATGCTGCGATTGTTGAGATGCGCCGCGTGGTCAAACAACATGGCGTCAAGGCCGTGCTGGTACGCTCGAATCCATACAACAAACGTCTGCTCAGCGATCCCGCTCTCGATGCGTTTTGGGCCGAAGCGCAGGAGCTCGATTGCACTATCGCGCTCCATGCCGCGGTGAGCGGCGACATGCCGACGGCAGGTTTCGATCGCTATCACGATTTCTTCCAACGCATGATCATTTCGCATCCGCTGGAACAGCAAATGGCGTGCATGGACATCATCTGCAACGGCGTGCTCGACCGATATCCACGCTTGAGGGTCGCATTTCTCGAAGCGGGTGGCGGATGGGTTCCGTGGTGGCTGGCACGCCTCGACGAGTTCCATGGCAAGATCGGCCATATGGTGCCGAAGGCGCGGCTGAAGCCGAGCGAGTATTTCCTTCGCCAGTGCTTCTGTTCATGCGAGCCCGACGACATGGCGCTTAAAGCCGCCACGGCACTGGGCCTCGACGCTTTCCTGATGTGGGCGTCGGACTACCCGCACTATGACTGTGAGTTTCCCGGCGCGGTCAACGAATTGCGCGAACATTGCGCTGCACTGCCCGAGACGTCGCAGCGCCGAATCATGGGAGAAAATGCCGCGCGATGTTATTCGATAAATTAATCGCGCCCTTGTTCGCCTGAGCGAAAGCCACTTCATAGGGAGGACCGGCGATGCCACTGTTTTGTGAAAAGTTTGGTCAGGTAGCGATCCTGACGCTGAGCCGTCCCGAGGCGCGCAACGCATGGTGTGCTGAATTCTTAAATGGTTTTCGCGAGCGCCTCCCCGAACTGGAAGAAGATCGAGAGGTGCGTTGCGTGATTTTGACCGGCGACGAAAAGGGCGGCGCATTCAGCGCAGGCGCGGATCTTAAAAATCCGCGGACCCATACCGAAAACTCGATCGCTGACTTTCTGGATGATCTGCCAAAGCGCCGTCGATTGAGTCCAATCAGCATGCTGACCGATTTCTCGAAACCGGTGATAGCCGCAGTCAATGGTTACGCGATTGGCATCGGATGCATCCTCACTTTTTGTTGCGATCTCATCGTCGCGTCGGAACGAGCCGAATGGCGTCTGCCCCAGGTCGCATTAGGCATCCTGCCCGCGCAAGGCGGCGCTATCCGCGCCGCGCGCTGGATCGGTAAAGGTCATGCGATGCGCCTCACGATGGGATTTCCATTGCGTGCCGACGAGGCCTTTCGAATCGGCCTCGCCCAATGGCTCGTTCCTCAGGCCGAACTGATGGACCAGGCGAGAAAGGTGGCAGAACACGTATCATCTTTATCGCCGCTGGCCGCGCGAGTGGCGAAGGAATCGATCAATTCGGGATATGACATTCCGCTAAACGAAGCGGCGCACGCTGACCTCTATCGATTCATGGCTCTTCAACTCACCGAAGATAAGTCCGAGGGTCATCGCGCGTGGCGGGAGCGCCGAAAGCCTGTGTTCAAGGGCCGCTAGGCGCAGAAACGAGGCCCGTCTACGCGACGCCGCGCTACTGGGAGGAGCCGCCGAGCAGGCAAGCCCGCCACATGCATTTTCATTTGGCCGCTGCCGAAACAGTCGAATCTCTGTCTTCGAAGACATAGGGTTCCAGCGTCGACTGCGCCGCGACGCGGTGCTTATGCCACTTACCGCCGCCATAGTAGGCGAGGCTGCCCGGTGCCGCGTTGCCTTCACCGTTATAGTAGGAGATGCAATCGCGCAGCGGCGCGGTCGCGATGTCGACGTCGCGGCAATGCGCCGCATACGCTTCTTCCATCTCCTTGCGGATATCGACGATGCGCGCGCCGCGCTCTCGCATGGCCTGCAGCATCCACACGAGATAGTCACCGTGCGCGTCGATCGCGTCCGTGAAGTTGAAGCTGCCGCCGCCGCCCTGCGGACCGGTGACGATGAACAGATTGGGGAAGCCGTGGCTGTGCAGCCCGAGGAACGTCTTGGTCCCCTCGGTCTCCCACTTCTCCTTCAAGGTGCGGCCGCCGCGGCCGGTGACCATGTTGAAGGTCGAGGTACCCATCCATTGGAACCCGGTCGCATAGATCAGCACGTCGAGCGGATACTCGACTCCGTCATGGACGACGCCGCGCTCGTTGATCTCGGCCACGCCGCGCGGCGCCGTGTCGACCAGATGAACGTGCGGCAGGTTGAAGGTCGGCAGGTATTCGTCGTGGAAGGTCGGCCGCTTGCAGCCATAGGGATAGTATGGCTTCAGCGCCGCGGCCGTCTTCGGGTCCTTGACAATCGCGTCCACCCGCGCCCGGATTTGCTCCATGATGCGGAAGTTTGAATCGAGCTGCTTCTGGATGAGCTCCTCTTCGGTCAGCCTACGTTCGTGTTGCTTGGGCTGCTTAATCTCCTGAATCTTACCCGCGAGGTAGTCGTCGTTGGCCTGGATGGCGCTGCGGCCGGCCGAGATCTTCGAGAAGCGTTGGCGCCGTGCTCGGGCCCATCCAGGCTCGTTGGCCCACGTCGCCCGCTCTTCGTCGGTCGTTGCGCGCTGGTCGCGGATGTCGATCGAGGACGGCGTGCGCTGGAAGACGTAGAGCTGCCCGACAGTCTTGGCGAGCTCCGGGATCGCCTGAACCGCCGTCGCGCCGGTGCCGATGATGCCGACCGTCTTGCCGTGCAAGTCGATGTTGTAGTTCCAGCGCGAGGTGTGGAACGACTCGCCCTTAAACTTCTCCATGCCGGCGATGCGCGCCAGCTTCGGCGTCGTCAGGATGCCGTTAGCCAGGATCACGAAGCGTGCTCGCATCTTGTCGCCGCGATCCGTCTCGACGATCCAGCGGCCGGATGCCTCGTCCCAGGTCGTCGCCGCGACCGTCGTGTGGAATAGGCAGTGGTCATAGAAGCCGAACTTCTGGGCCATGTTCTGGCAGTATTCGAGGATCTCGAAGCCCGAGGCGAACTTCATTGACGGAATGTAACCGGTCTCCTCGAGCAGCGGCAGGTAGCTGTAGGATTCGACGTCGCAGGCGATACCGGGATAGCGATTCCAGTACCAGGTCCCGCCGACGTCGCCGCCCTTCTCGCAGAACCGAACGTCGGTAAAGCCGGCATTGCTCAGCTTGTGCCAGAGCAGCAGTCCGCCGAAGCCGGCACCAACCACCAGGATCTCGCATTCGTCGGTCAGTGCCTCGCGCGGGATCGGCGGCTCGGAATAGACGTCGTCCAGATACTTCTTGAACTCGCCTTCCATGTTGATGTAGTCGGCGGCGCCGCGGCGGGCTTCCTTGAACGCGCGGTACTTGGCCTGCTCTTCCGCATTGAAGGTTGCGCCGGGCGGCAGTTCCGGCAACTCCTTCAGCTTCTGATCTGTGGTTACGGAATAGCCCTTGCCTGTAATTTTTTCAGACGCCTTGGCGGCGCGGGTATTGAAGACTTTCAGGCCTGTCTCAGGGTCGATACGTACTGGTGCGTTCATTTGGATTCCTTATCAATGGGAACGGTTCTTAGCGTCGTGCCGCCGCGCTTGGCCAGGCTTTCGGCCGCGAACAGTTGGGGAAAAATGCACTTTCATTCAATACGTTAAACGATCGGTATGTTAAACGAAATCCCAAGCTAGTTCGGATAGCTCGTGGGCGTCAAGTCGGGCTTGACGCCGCGAAATAATTCAATCCGGCGTGCCCTCGTTTGTTCGATGCTGCCGCATCCGGCTGCTTCGATCGCCGTTTATATGCTCTTAGAATCATGCGATAACCTTCGCGAGAAATCGGAAAATAATGCTGCGGGAGACCCTGATATGAACTTCATCGACCAATTAGACCCTGAGCTGAGAGTGGTGGTGGAAAAGTTGCCGACCGATCGCCCGATGAATCTCAACGAGATTCCAAAAGCACGGGCCGGGATGAAAAAAATGGTGACCGCGATGCTGGCGAACTTGCCCGCGGTCGAGGGCGTCGCCAGCCAGGATCGGTCGGCGCCGGGTCCCAAGGGCGATCCCGATGTGCGCCTACGCGTCTATCGGCCCAACGAACAGCCGAGCAAGCTTCCTGCCCTGTTGTGGATTCATGGCGGCGGATATGTGATGGGAGACATCGAGCAAGACGACCGCCTCATGAAGCAACTGGTCAAGCGAATCGGTTGCGTGGCGGTATCGGTCGACTATCGATTAGCGCCTGAGCATCCGTTTCCCGCACCGGTCGAGGATTGCTATGCCGGTTTAAAATGGCTATTCGCCCATGCCGACGAGCTTGGTGTTGAGCCAGGCCGCATCGCCATTGGTGGCGCCAGCGGCGGGGGCGGCTTGGCCGCGGGGTTGGCGTTGCTGGCCCGCGACCGTGGCGAAGTGCAGGTCGCTTTCCAACTTCTCATCTACCCCATGATCGACGATCGTAATGTTACCCCCGCCAGTTATGCGATTACCGACCCGCGCATGTGGAATCGCGAAAGCAACCGCCTGGGCTGGAAAGCCTACCTGGGCCGCGACGGGGGCGGGGCCGACGTATCGCCCTATGCGGCCGCGGCTCGCGCCGGCGATTTGACCAAGCTCCCGCCCGCTTACATTCCGGTCGGCGCACTCGATCTTTTTGTGGACGAGAATATCGAGTACGCGCAGCGCCTCATCCAGGCGGGCGTGCCGACTGAACTCCACGTTTATCCTGGAGCGTTTCATGGGTTCGATCTCTTCGCTCCCTCGGCAACGGTGTCAAAGCAATTCAAGGCTGATCGGGACAGCGCGCTCAAGCGCGCACTTCACGATACCGTAAGATGATCGCGGTCTCGCGCCCGACATAGACCGGAGCGCTTGGGAAATAATGACAAATGCCCGGCGCGTGACAGTTGTGGGCTCTGAGCGGCATCACTTTGGCGGAAGCATGGTAACCGTGCCGGTGGCGAGGTTGTAGCGCGCGGCCACAATTTTCAGCTGTCCGCCGGCGACGAGAGGGGCAAGCCGCGGGTCCTTTGCCAAGCGATCAGTGGTGATCACCGCGTTTTCGCTAATTGCATTCGAAACCGGATCGCCAGGCTGCCCCTTGGTCTTCTCCACCGCTGGATAGATATTTTTGAGCATCGGGCCGACCGTAAGCTTGGGGTACTCCTTAACCGCGGCGGTCACCGCTCCGCACTGGTCATGCCCCATCACGACGATCAATGAGGTTCCCAGATGTGTAACTGCGTATTCGATACTTTCGAGTGCCAGTTGGTCGTAAGTGTTGCCGGCCGCGCGGACTACAAAAAGCGCACCAACCCCCTGGTCGAAGAGTATCTCGGGTGGCACGCGCGAATCCGAGCATGAGAGAATCACGGCCGCCGGATGTTGCGCGGCGTCCGATGGTCGCGAGTTTGGATGCGTCGCTTTGTCGGCGACGAAGCGCGCGTTGCCATCGAGCAGTTGTTGCAAGGCCACTGCGGGTGGCTGTCGGTTCGATGCATCCAGGCACCATGCGTAGGGCGCAAATGCGAGCGTCGCAAAGATCGCCATTGGCGCGACCGTATGAACGAGCTTCGACCAGATGACTAATCTCCGTTTCGATGCCATACGCTCCCTCCCGGTTTGGTCGGATCACCGAAAACTAGCTTGACTGTGCGTTGTACGCCATCGGCAGAGCCGTCACAGGGCGCCGCTCCAAAGAGCGAGGCGGCAAGGCGCGTCTCCTTCCAGCAGCTTGCAGCGAATCATACGAGTGCTTCAATGTAGTCATCTACTCTGATCTCGACTGAGCAGCTTCATGCCGAGAACAATCTTGATGGGCGATCCCCAGTACTTCTCCGTCAGAGGCGGCGCCAACCCCCACACTCGCAACATTCTCGGAATCAAGAAACGAGTCGATCCAGTCCGCGCTCGCCACCAATGGCACTCGATGGCGAGAACCCTGATCGCGCACGGAACCGAGGTGCTGGTGGTCGAGCCTAACGAGCTCCTTCCCGGCCTGGTCTATCCGGCAAACGCCGGCTTTCTGTTCCCCCTGGAATGCGACATCGCTGCCCGCAAAGTCTTCCATCTTGCCAACCTCTTGCCCAGCCGAGCACCGGAACGGGAAGTGTACCGAGCCTTTATCCGATCTCTCGGATTTGTCACCAATGACATTCAGGCAAGGTTCGAGGGTGAGGCCGATTTCTTTCCTGCCGGACCTCATATGATCTTCACCCATGGGCGGATCGAGCGGCAGCGCTTCGTACCGACGCTGGGCTTGCCGCCGTGGAAGCGAGTTTACGGCTTTCGTTCGGACGACCGTGTCCTCAGCGAACTAAGTTCGATTTCTACTGACAGGTCGATACTCTCGCTGGAGCTCTGCCGCGAGGCTCATTACCACGGCGATACAGTACTGTGCTCGTTCGGGCCGCGTCGCGAATTCATTCTCGCGTATATGGATGGGCTGACTCCAAAATCTCAGGACGAGTTGCGGAGCGCATTCGGGGCCAATCTGGTGGAGCTACAGACCAGCGATGCGGCGATCTATGCAGCGAACTCCTTTCAGGTCGAGGACAACGGCCAGTGGTACCTATTCATGCCATTGGGCGCGAGCGATCGACTTTGCCGACAGATTCGAGAGAGAGGTATTGAGCCAGTTCTAGTGGACGTCAGCGAGTTTCTCGCCAAGGGCGGAGGATCTATCAAGTGCATGATCCTCGATCTCGGACCTTCGACAGAGCAGCCTGCAAGCCTGGAGGCAGCTTCGTTTCGAGCCAAGCGCGCCTATCAAGGACTGTTCGAGGTCTGAGCCACTCTGGTTTGGAGTCAAGGAATTTCTGATTTCCGGGTGCTAGTCTCCACGCATGCCTTCCGAGAG
>DATGKG010000401.1:0-15863 GCA_035294805.1 Binataceae bacterium (SeqCode)
CAACTTCGCGGACACGCTTTTCCGCCAGGGCCAATACGCGCAGCAGCCGCAGCTTCCCGATACTCCCGGACTCGAAGCGGCGGGCGTTATCGAGAAGGTTGGCGAAGGCGTCAATGGCTTGAGCGTCGGACAGCGCGTCGCCGCGATAGGCGCAAAAGCCTACTCCGAGTACATGGTCGCGCGCGCCTCGCAGGTGATCCCGATTCCCGACCACGTGAGCTTCGATGAAGGCGCGGCGTTTCCGATCCAGGTGCTGACCGCGTGGCATATCATTCATACGTCGCACCACACCGGTCCAGGCATGACGGTGGTCGTGCATTCGGCCGCGGGCGGAGTGGGAATCGTCGCGGTGCAAATCGCCAAGGCCGCGGGCGCGCATGTGATAGGCACGGTCTCAAGCGCGTCGAAAGCCGCGCTGGCGAAGGAATACGGCGCGAATGAGGTTGTGAATTACGCGACCCAGGATTTTTCCGCCGAAGTGATGCGCATCACGGAAAATCGCGGCGCCGATCTCATCCTCGATGCGGTCGGCAAGCCGACTTTCGAGAAGGGCCTCAACTGCCTCGCGCCGATGGGCCATCTGGTGCTGTACGGACGCGCGGGCGGCCCGCCCGATCCGCTTAACGTGTTCAAGCTGTTCCAGAAATCCACCAAAGTCAGCGGCTTCATGCTCAACCAGCAGCATACCGGCAAGGAACAATGGCAGCGCGGCGTCGAACATTCGTTCCAACTTATGAAAGAAGGCAAGCTCAAGCTGCTCATCGGCAAGAAATTCCCGCTGGTCGAGGCGCCCGAGGCGCACCGCTTCATGGAGTCGCGCGGCTCGACCGGCAAGCTGGTGTTGGTCCCCTGATTTGAATGATCTCCAACCATCGAGGAGGTTATCGCGATGGCATCTGACGGCAAACGCCCGGTCGCGGTGGTGATTGGGGTCGGCGCGGGACTCGGCGCCGCGCTCGCGCGGCGATTTTCCAAAGGTTATCGCGTCGCGATGATCGCGCGCAGCGAGGACTTCCTCGCGCAACTCGCCAAGGAGATCGCGGGCGACGGCGGCGAGGCGCATCCGGTTCCCGCCAACGTCGCATCGGCTGATGAAATTAGAAGCGCGTTCGACAAGATTCGCCGCGAGTTGGGCGCGCCCGAGGTGCTGCTCTACAATGCCGCGATGCGCCCCTTCGGCCGGCTTATGGAAACCAAGCCGAGCACCTTCGAAAATACCTGGCGCGTCAGCACCTTCGGCGCGTTCCTCGCCGCGCAGGAAGTGGTCCCCGACATGATCAAAGCCGGCAAGGGCGTGATTCTCTTTACCGGTGCGACCGCAGGCGTGAAGCCGTTCCCGACCTCTGCGGCGTTCGGACCCGCGAAGTTCGCGCTGCGCGGACTCGCGCAGGTGATGGCGCGCGACCTGCAGCCGCAGCGCATCCATGTCGCCTACATCAATGTTGACGGTCCCATCGACATGCCCTTCATCCGGCAGCGCGTGCCGAATATCCAGGAGGAGGACATGCTGAAGCCGGCGGCGATCGCCGATGTCTACTGGCACCTCGCGCATCAAGATCCCAGCGCCTGGACGCAGGAACTCGACGTGCGCCCGTTCAAGGAGAAGTTCTAGCGGCTGCTTCCTCGTTCGCTCGATCATCGCCATGACACCGATGGTCGCCGCTCCGGACGCGTGCCACGATTAGATCAAGCGGTTCGGCGCGGAGGGAGACATCGATGACGGGCGAGCGCAAAGGGAGTCTGGAACTCTTCAAGGTTGCCGGCGTTCAAGTTGAGATCGACTATTCCTGGATAGTCATCGCGGTGCTGGTGTGGTGGAGTCTTTCCGCCGGATATTTTCCCGGCAAGTATCCCGGCCACTCACTCGCCGGCTACTGGATGGTCGGTGCGATCGCCACCGTCTTGTTCTTTGCCTCTGTGCTAGGCCACGAGCTCTCGCATGCCGCGCTGGGAAATCGTCTCGGCGAGAATGTCAGCCGCATCACGCTGTTCATATTTGGCGGGATGGCGCATTTGTCCGGCGAGCCGAAGACCGCGGGCGACGAATTCAAGATTGCCGCGATCGGCCCGGTTAGCAGCGTCGTCATCGCGGCGATCTTCTGGGCGATCGCGAACAGCCTCGAGGCTCTGCACGCACCGGCGCTGTGGGTTGCCGTTTTCAGCTACCTCGCGTTCATCAATGTCGCCCTCGCGGTCTTCAACCTGCTGCCGGGTTTTCCGCTCGACGGAGGCCGCATCCTGCGCGCGATCCTTTGGCATTTCTGGGGCGACTTTCGCCGCGCGACCGCTGCCGCGGCGGATTGGGGAAACACCATCGCATGGGGACTGATCGCGCTGGGCGCGTTCGAGATCTTCGGCGGCGGTTTGGTCGGCGGCATTTGGATGATATTCATCGGCCTGTTCCTGCGCGGCGCCGCCAATGCCAGCTATCAGAGCGTCGTCATTGAACAGATGCTAGGGCGCGCAAAGGTTGGCGACCTGATGATTCGCGAACCGATCACCCTCGATCCTGACGCGGCGATCGCTGACGCCGTCGAACAATATTTTCTGCACTATGGCTACACCAGTTTTCCGGTGGCGAAAGACGGGCACGCGATGGGACTGCTTTCGCTCGCGCGCGTGCGCGAATGTCCGCGCGAGGAACGCGCGAACCGCCGCGTGCAGGACATCATGGTTCCCGTCAGCGCGAAATTCACCATATCGCCGGGTGCGACGATATCGGACGCGATGCATCGAATGGCCGAGGCCGACAGCGGCCGTTTGCTGGTAGTCGATGCAGAGCAGTTGAAGGGACTTATCACGCGCTCACAAATCGCGCGCTACGTGCAACTCAAAGCGCAGCTCGATCCAGCGACTGCCAATCCGTAACTGCGCATGCCTGCCGGGGTGCTCGATATTTGGTGGTTCGCGTCCTAGAATTTGCGCTTGACGCCGATGTTCACCTGAACCCTTGGAGATACCTGGAGATGACGTCGCGCAAAAGTCCGTCCACCTCGGCCGCGCAAGATCGATCGATTCTGGTCGTCGACGACGATGCCGCATCGACCGACTCGCTTACCGATATTCTCACCGCAGAAGGATATACGGTCGCCACGGCGTGTAATGGCAAAGAAGCGCTCGCGCATCTGCGCGGCGCGCCGCCGCCGCGGCTCATCATCCTCGATCTGTTCATGCCCGAAATGGACGGATGGGAATTTCGCCGCGAACAGTTGAAAGATGCGATGCTGCGCGACATCCCGGTCGTGGTGATGACCGGCGCGAGCGTGTATGCGGGCATCGATGTGAACGTCATCGTCCACAAGCCGCTTGATGTCGCGCGCTTCGTCAGCCTGATCGAACGCTATTTTTAGATTCCCTCGCCGCACGACTGCGTCGCGTGCGCACGCGCGGTTCGGCCGTCGCGTTGGCGATCTTTGGCGCAACCGCATCTTCGGCAACTTCGGGATTAAGCGCATCGCTGGATGCTTTCAGCTCCTTGACGCATTCGGGATGAATCAGAAGGTGATGGCGCGCGCGGGTCAGTGCGACGTAGATCACGCACGCTTCCTCTAGATTGCGCCGCACCACGCCGTGCTCGCGCCGGATGAAGCGATTGAAATCCGCAGCGACCAGCACCCGCGGCCATTCGAGGCCCTTCGCCTTGTGCACCGTGCTGACGGTGACCTGCGCGGTCTCCGGTGAGCCGACGCATTCGCGCAGCCGGTTGCACATCGATAGCACGCGCGCGCCGCGCTCCTCGATAAGCCGCACGAGGATCTGCAGCGAGGGATCGCCATAGTCATCCGAGCTATTGCCCTGCGCGGCGGACTTCAGCTCATCCCAATTCGAAAAGACCGCGAGCTCGCCACTGCCCTTCTTGCCCGACCGCAATTTCCATGCGCTTTCGATGAGACGCACGAGCGGCTCCGCGCCGCCCATGACGTAAACCTTACGTCCGTGTTCGAGCCCCTTGACCGCCTCATCGAGCGCACCGGCATTGGTGCGCGCTAAGATCGCATCGACGTTGCGGCTGTCGTCGCTGACGGTGGCCGAGGTCTGATGCGCGGCAGGCGCGATGCGACGATTCTCCTCGAGCAGTTCCAGTACGCGATTGGCCCATCTTGCGGCGCCGTTGCCGAAGCGAAAGGTCTGCGTGAGCGGAAGCACGGTCGCGTCGACATTCGCGCGCCCCAGCGCATTCACCGCGCCGCGCCATTGATAGAGCTGCTGATAGCTGTCGCCTACCAGCACGCGCGGCCCCGGATGATGCTCGACAAGTCCGAGGATTACAGGGTCGGCGTCCTGCGCTTCGTCGAGCAGCAGCGTGCGATCGGCGCCGGCGACCTGATGATCGCCGAGATAAAAAAGTTTCAGGTAGCAATCGTGGCTGACGGGAGAAGTTCCGTTCGGATCGCGAATCGCATCCCAAAGATCCGAGGCCCCATCGGCAACTGCGCTCGCGAGCGCGCCGTCGCACCAGCCCGGCACGTGATTCAGACTAATCTCACGCTCGGTATCGCGCAAAAAATGCTCGAGCGTCTTGATGATGAGCGCGCCGGAGGCCGGGCGGGTGCGGCCGCCGACCGCGACTGCATTGAGCGCCTTCGGCATCTTCTCGCGCATGAACGGCAGCCATGCCCACGGGCGCTGGGTCAGCCGAGATTGATAACGCCATCCGATTTTGCGAAACGCGACCGAATGCGCGGTACGCACCTCGACGTTGGACGGCATCCGCGTGCGAGCGCTGTCGGCGGCGGCTCGATTGAATACGACATAGAGGAAGCGCGTGTGCGGGCATGCTTCAGCGATCGCGGCCAGCGTCGTGGTCTTGCCGGTTCCCGCGAAGGCCTGAATCTTGAGCGCAAGGTCCGCGCCGCCGCGCTGAGCGACCTCGCATATCGCGCGCTGTTCGCCAGTAAGTTCCACGCGCGAGTCAGTAAAGCTCTACCATCGACTCGATGATAGGGGCTTCACGGCCGTAAGCGCGATGCCGTGGCGTGCGGTGGGGCGCCGTGTCTGACCCGTCGCACTACGAGACAGGGTGATACGTCTCGAATTGTGAGAGTGTGCCATTAACGATGGTTCGCAATCAGCTGATCGAGAGTACATAACGAACTCCCGAGGCTTCGGTAACCATCATTCGTCTATGTATCGTCACGCGAAGCGAAGCTCACAGCCGATCGTTCTCATGCCGGCTAGATCCCGAGGCACTGCTCTTGCGTTTGTCCTCTTCGGTGGTGCTGAACCGCCAGGAGACCTATGTGGAGAATCGAGCCCGGTACAGAAGCGACGACGGCGGTAACGGAGTCAGAAGCTCCGGTGGATGCCTCTCTGAGATGTCGGCTGGTCGACGCATGGTCGTGTTCTCCGGATAGCGAATCCGATCTGCCCAAGCTGCAGACCCTGCTTCGGATTGCTTTGGGCATGCTGCTGCTGTTCGGATCGATCTGCTTTTTCAAGGTCCGCTGGTACGAAGCCGGCGATCTGGTTCCGCTGCCGCTGCGAATCTTCAATCTCGCGATTACTCTTGCAGCGTTCGTCGCGGTAGGCCGTATGTCCATTCGCCGTTGGCGCTGGTGGACGATGGGGTTTTGCGCAACCCTCATCGTCGCTTTCCTTGTCCATGCACTGTTGGTGAGCGATGAAGAACCGCTGTTCGTCGGACTGTTCGTGTTGGCGCTTGATGTCGCGGTGATTGTGCCGTGGGGTGGCCGCTGGCAGGTCTGCTTGGTGGGGATCGGCGCGACGTCAACGATCGTGGCCTGGGCGTGGGGAATTGTCACCTCGGAGTTCGCTCCCCATTGGATGGTTCTGTCCGCGTCGATGGTTTTCGGTTTAACGCTTGCTTTTCTGAAGGACTACTCACATCGGCAGAGAGTTCTGATCGGACAGTTGCAAGAACGGGGGACAAGCCTCCGTCTTGAAAGCGCGCATCGCAAAAATGCCGAACAGCAGGCGCGCAAGGGCGAGGCCATATTACGCAAGGTGCTGGAAACCAGCCTTGACATAATCGCCATTAGCAGGCTCGCGGATTTGACCTACATTTACGCAAACGATCGCTTCAGCGAGACCGGCTACACCTTCGAAGAAGCCAGGGGCCAAACACCGGCGCAATTGCATATCTTTGCCGACCCCCAGAAGAGCGAGGAATTGGAGGCGATCATAAAAAGAGACGGCTGCGCGCACAATTTTGAGCTCGACATGCACACCAAATCGGGGAAAGTCGTCCCCTATCTGGTCTCCGCAGTTGTCGCGGAGATCGATGGTGAGAAGTGCATCGTTTCGATGTCGCGCGACATCACGGAGCGTAAACACATGGAAGGTGATTTGATCACTGCGCGCGAGGATGCACTGGCCGCTTCCAGGGCCAAGTCGGAATTTCTCTCCAGCATGTCGCACGAGATCCGCACCCCGATGAACGCGGTGCTCGGAATGGCGGACTTGCTCACCGATACCAAACTGACCGGCGAGCAACGGCGCTACCTCGACGTGATGGTGGCCAACGGCAACTCCCTACTCGAACTCATCAACAGCATCCTCGACCTTGCGCGAATCGAAAGCGGGCGACTGCAGATTGAACGAACCGAGTTCGATCTCACCGATCTCATCGACAAGACGATTTCGACGTTCGGTGTCCAGGCGCACAGCAAGGGGCTCGAGCTGATCGCACGGATTGCTCCGGGAGTGCAGACGAATCTGATTGGCGATCCGCTGCGCTTGCGCCAGATTCTCATCAACTTCCTTGGCAACGCGATCAAGTTCACCGAGAAGGGCGAGATCATGCTGGAAGTGAGCCGGTCAGCAGGGTCGCACGAACCCGCGGAGTTGCGTTTTACCGTATCAGACACGGGTATCGGCATCGCGCCGGACAAACTTAAAGAGGTCTTCTCCAATTTCACTCAGGCCGATTCCTCCACCACTCGACGCTATGGTGGGACTGGACTCGGACTCGCGATCGCAGAGCGCCTGGTCAAGCTGATGGATGGGACCATCGCGGTCGAAAGCGAACTTCACAAGGGCAGCAAATTCTCGTTCACCACGCGCTTCGGACTCGCGACGCGAGTGATTTCGCCCACCGCGCAGGTGGTTCTCAACCTCGATCATGTTCGGGTGCTGGCAGTCGACGACAATCAGATCAACCGTCTCATCGCGCGCGAGATGCTCTCGGACTGCGGCGCCCAAGTGAGCGAAGCAGAATCGGGCGAAGAGGCGCTGACCGCTATTCGCCAGGCCTCCGATCAGGGCAAGCCGTATCGAATCATTCTGCTCGACATGCGCATGCCGGGGATGAACGCCCTCGAAGTCGCGCAACGCATCCGCCGTGAGCATCTGCCGACCGAACCGCTCATCTTGATGCTCTCCTCGGACGATCTGAAGCCGCAGCTCTCGAAGCTGAAGGACCTCGGTCTCGACGCGTACCTGGTCAAGCCGATCACGCGCAAGGAGCTCTTCGATTCGATCAGCCGCGTGATCAAGAGTGCCAATCGCAACAGCGCCGACGCGCTGGGGGAGCGCAAGATAGAAAATCATCCCGAACTTGCGGACGACGGCCACCGGGCCAAAATCCTGGTAGCGGACGATTCCTCGGACAATCGCCTTCTGATCGGCGCCTACTTGCGACGCGAGCCGTATGTGCTTGATTTCGCGGTGGACGGCAAAGTTGCTTTCGACAAGTTCAAGTCAAATCAGTACGACATGGTCTTCATGGATGTGCAGATGCCGGAAATCGACGGGTTGACGGCAACTCGTTTGATGCGCATGTGGGAAAAGGAGAATCATCGCACCCCGACACCGATCATCGCGTTAACCGCCTCGGCGCTCGAAGAAGACGTTCAGCACGCCCTGGCCGCCGGTTGCGATCTGCATCTGAGCAAGCCGATCAAGAAGAGCGTCCTGCTCGATAGCATCAGCAGCGTGATTGCTCTGCGGGGGGATGCGCGCGAGCCGCGGCAGGACACGATACTCTTCGCCGAGGCGAGCTGAGCGGGCGCTCAGTACAAATAAATCATCGTGATCGCGATGGTCTGATCGCCGCCTTTGTAGTCGAACGCGCACTGATCGAAGGTCGGCGCGGAGAATCTCGGCTTCACGTTGTTGGAAAAGCAGTATCCTTCCTTCGGCATTCCGAGCACATTTTCGTCGAACTTGCCGTTATTGTTTTCGTCGTGGAAGCACACCATCGCGTACGTGCCGGGTGCGAGGCCGGTGAAATCGATCTCGGCGGATTTGTCCGCGATGGAAGGCGCGGCGCTTTCTTTCACCGCTTTCTCATCATGCGAGGGGAACGCCGCGGGATCGTTGTAAAGCGTGCAATGCGGCTTGCCATTGTTGCTGCGGAACCCGTCGAGACGGACCCGCAGGATATTTTTGGAATCCTGCGCGAAGGCCGATGTCGCGATCGTCGCAAGCGCGATGCAAATCGCGAGAAGCTTCAGCTGTCGAGGCATGCTCAGGTGTTCTTCCTTCACAAAAATGGGAGAGACCTTTCGATCTCTCCCACAGAGGCTATCTGTCCCGATGCGGCGCGACTAGCTGCTGTAATTATTGATCACCGTCACGCCCACATTCTGGAACGTATTCATCTCCTCGAAGATCTTGTTGATGCCCGCCAGATTGCACGTTCCGGTCACCATCTTCTTCGGTGAAATCTTCCCCGCCTCGAGCATCTGCAGCATCGCGGGATAATGCGACGCCTGCATCCCGAGCGATGCGATGAACTGCAACTCCATCGTCACCATCTTGTCGATCGGCAGCGCGATCTCACCCTGCTCCGCCGCGGAGGTCAACCCTATCTGCAAATGGCGTCCCTGCTTGCGCAAACTGTTAATCGCGTTCTTGCACGTCGCCGCGATGCCGAGCGCATCGACCGAAACATGCGCGCCACCCTTGGTCAGTTCCATCACTGCCGCCGGCGCATCGGTCTTCTTGCCGTTGATGACGTGATTCGCGCCCATGCCCTTCGCAAGCTCCAGCTTCGAGGAATCGAGATCGATGCCGATGACATTGGCGCCGACCGCCGCCGCGACGTTGATCGCCGACAGCCCGATGCCGCCGCATCCGTAAACCGCGACCCATTCGCCCGGCTTTACCTGCGCGCGATCGACGATGCCGTGGAATGACGTCATGAAGCGGCATCCCATTGAGGCCGCCTCGACGAAGTCGATACTCTTCGGCAGCGCGACGAGGTTCAAATCAGCGAACGGCACCGCGACCATCCGGCCGAAGCCGCCCGAATAGGAAAAGCCCGGCGTCATCGGCGTGAGGCATACGTTGGATTGGCCATTGCGGCAGTACTCGCAGGTGCCATCGCCCTGGCTGAATGGCACAACGACGCGATCGCCTTTCTTGAATGCTTTGACTTCCTTGCCGACTTCCTCGACGACGCCGCACAGCTCGTGGCCGAAGACCTGGCCGGGCTGCGCGACCATTCCCATCCAATGCCAGTCGCCCGACCACGCATGCCAATCTGAGCGGCATACGCCGTTGGCCTCGACGCGAATCAGCGCGCCGTTGGGAGCGCATTCGGGATCAGGCACATCCTGTACGACCAGCGGCTTCTTGGTTCCTTGAAATACGGCTGCCTTCATCTGACTACTCCTTCGATGTTTGGCTAGCTCATCAACGTTTGCACGGTCTTCGCGAATTCGGCCGGATCGCGCGCATCGATTTCGACCGCGTGCATCTGGGCGCCGGCCTTCTCCTGCTCGATGATGCGATCGCGCGCGCCTTGCGCGTCCCCGGCATAGCCGAGCTGCGACAGCATCTTCGGCGAGACCGACTCGGTGCCGGCTTTCGAGCCGCCCGAATCCCACGCCTGCTTGATGGTGCGGACTTCGTCGCCGAAACCGAAGCGCGTGAGCTGCTCGGAATAGAAGGTGCCCATTCGCGCGGCGTAAAACGCGATAGTGCCCGCCTGACCCGCCTTCGCGCGATCGACATTCTTCGTAACCACCACGCCGCCCGGCGCCTTCACATCGATAGTGCTCGGATCGCGGCCCGCGGCTTTCGCGATCGCGTTGAACTCCGAAATCGCGCGCGGCAGTCCCGACACCGGAATCATCACCGGCAGCCATCCATCGGCCTTCTGTGCGGTGAACTCGACGCTCTTCTGATTGAGCGACGCGATAAAAATCGGAATGTGCTTGCGGGTCGGCTCGAAGCGAATCGTAAATCCGCGCCCGAGTTTGAACAGCTTGCCGTTATAGTTCAGCGGCGTGCCCGCCATGATCATATTGATGATGTCGACATATTCCTTCAGGCGCGTGAGCGGCGGATTGAACTTGATACCGTGAAAATGCTCGATGACCTGCGGACCGCTGGTGCCGAGCCCGATGATCATGCGCCCGCCCGACAGCTCGTCGAGCGTGCCGAAGTGCTGCGCGAGCGCGGCCGGCGTGCGCGAATAGATATTTACGATCGAAGTGCCGAGCTGAATCTTTTTGGTGTGCTCCGCGAGCAAGGCCAGCAGCGTAAACGCGTCGTGCCCCCACGCCTCGGCCACCCACATCGAATGGATGCCGGCCTCGTCGGCGATCTTGACGCGCTCGATCAGCGCCTTGAAGTCGAGCTTGCCCTGCCAGTTGAGTCCCATCGTCAATTTTCTAGCCATTGATTGTGTCTCCCGAATTTGTGCTGCTAATCGATCGCGCGCACCCGCTCGTACCATCGCATGAGATGGGGAAACTGCGCCACCTTCGCGAAGTTGCCGGGATTGAGCGAAAGAAAGAAAAACGGATGGTATAACGACGCATCGGCCATCGTGAAATTTTTGCCCAAAAAGAAATCCTGATTCGCGACTTGCTTGTCGATCATCGCGCAATGCGCCTTCAGCGCCTCCAGTTGCGTGGGCTGTATCGCACGCATCTGGTCTGTCGTCATGCCGATCAGCTTCTCGCGATTGGCCTTCAGCTTCGCGTCGCCGGCCATATCGAGCAGATCGGGAATCACGAGAAACAAAATCGACGGGAACAGCGTATTGTCCGCCCACACGTCGAGGATGTCGCACAGCCCGCGCGCATTGTCCGGAATCACCGCGCGCTCCGGCACCTTCTTATCGATCCATCGAATGATATCCGCGGAGTTCCACACCACCTCGCCGTCCCATTCGACCACCGGCACGCGCGTCCACTGGCCCTTGGTAACCGCGAGCAGATTGGTCTTGTCCTCGAAGTGGCAATCGATCGGGTTCCACTTGATCTTCTTATAGGTGAGGACGCGCCGCAATTTTTCGGTAAACGGCGAGATTGGATATTGATAAAGATTGAGAGTTCCCATGCGCCTCCTGGCCGATGCGATCCATCGAAGATTCGCACATCATCGCGCTGGGTTGAAAGCGCGCGCCCTGTGCTTACCTCTCGGCAAGTTCGCTCGCCGAACCGTGCTATCATGGTGTTTGCGGCGCCCGAATGGGCGCCGCCGTCATTTATAGGAGCGTCGCGATGAATGCGAAATTGCAAAAACAAACCGCTGCGAGACATCGTCGAGCAGCGTCCTGAGTCGCTGCGGCGAAGGACCTCGATTGCGCCTATGCAGCAGCCCGAGGTGGAAAAACAAACCCATTAAATCGAGGAAATTGTTGATCTATTGCCAACGCGTGACCTTCAAGTTGACCGTGACATCCTCGCGCACCAGCTGCCGGATGTGGCATCCGCGTTCCGCGACCTCAACCAACCGATGCAGTTTGTCGTCGTCTTCTGAGGTCTCAACCTTAAGCTCAACTTCAATTTCTTTGACGTGGCCCTTTTCATTTGCGCGCGCGACCACCGATGCGCGTCCGACGTTGAGCTTTCGCACTCGCGCGCCGACGCGCAACGACATCAGCAGGCACGAGCCGAGCGCGCCGAGGAAGGTCGTGACTGGATCGGGTGCAGATGCGTCTTCGGCGGAGGATTGCCACGTCAATGCCCCCGACGAAACTCGCGTGCGGAGGCTATCCCCGAGCGCTTCGACCACGACCTCGCGCGGGCGCGGGGGCGCAACTTCCGCGGCGCTCGCGACACCGCCGAAATTCGCCGCTTCGAGTATCGCTTTAAGTTTCGTGGTAAAGCGCGAGGCGGTCGCGCCATCGATGCCCCGATGATCATACGCGATGGAAATATGCATCGCCGGACGCATCTGAATGTGCCCATCGACGCCGAGGACTTCATCGTGAATCGCCCCGACGAACATCAGCGCGACTTGCGGCGCGAAAATCACCGGCGTGCCGTTCTCGACCCCATACGCGCCGAGGTTGGAAACCGTGAACGTCGCGCCTTCGAGGTCGGTCGGACGAAGCCGACGGTTGCGTGCGCGCTCCGCCAGCTCGGCCACCTTCGCGCCGAGCGCGGGAATGTCGAGGCGGTCCGCATCGTGAATCACTGGCACGATCAGACCCTCGGGCGTGTCGACCGCGACACCGAGATGGATGCGATCAAAAATCAGCATCTCGCCATTGTCGTAATGCGCGTTGATGCGGGGATTTTCCTTCAGCGCGCGCACCGCCGCCGCGAGAATCAAATCGGTGATGCCGACCTTCGCGCCGCCATCGACCATCGCTTTGCGCGCGGCGATCGCGCGGCTCATGTCGACCCGCGCCATCTGCACGAAATGCGGAATCGCGTTCCAGCTCGCGGTCAGATTGCGCGCACCGACCGCCTGGATGCGCGTCAGCTTCTCGCGCCGCGACGGGGCGAATGTGTCATCGCTCGCGGACGCTGTGGCAGCGGATGTCTCGGTGCCCTGCTCTCCCGCGCGCTTCACGTCATCTTCGGTGATCATGCCGTCGGCGCCGGTTCCCGCGAGGCTCGCGAGATCGATGCCGCGCTCGGACGCGAGCCGCTTTGCGCGCGGCGATGCGATGACACGCTTCGACCGCTGCGGCGCCGACGCTTCCGCTTTCGCGGTAGAAGAATTGCCGGATGCTTCCGCGACCGCATGAGCAGACACGGTCACTTGATCGAATTCCGCGGGGATCGCCTCACCCTCCGCCGTGATGACACCCAGCGGGCCACCGACGGGAACCCTTACGCCATCGCCTGCGATGAGTTTCGCCAGCACGCCTGCGGTCGGCGCCTCGATTTCGACCTCGGCCTTGTCGGTCTCGACGGTGAGAATCGATTCGCCCTCGCGAATCTTCTCGCCGGCGCGCTTATGCCATTGCAGGACCGTGCCCTCGGTCATCGTATGACCGAGCTTGGGCATCTGGATTACGACCGCCATGCGTCCCTAGCGCAGAAGCTCTTTGCACGAGGTGTAGATTTTTTCTTCATTCGGTATGACAAACTTTTCCAAATTGGCGCCGGTCGGAATCGGCACGTCGGGCATCGCCACCCGGCGCAGCGGCGCGTCGAGGTATTCCAGCGCCTCCTCCAGCAGCATCGCGCCAATTTCCGCGCCGACGCCGAGGGTCTTGTAGCTCTCTTCGGCGACCACGATCTTGCCGGTCTTCTTCACCGACTCGATTATCGCGGTCCGATCGAAGGGAACCAGCGAGCGAGGATCGATGACCTCGACGTTGTGGCCATCGGCGGCGAGGCGCTCGGCCGCTTTCAGAGCCTTCGGGACCATGTTGGAGATCGCGACCAATGTGAGCGCATCGCCCTCGCGGCGAATCGCCGCCTTGCCGAGCGGCACCAGATAGTCGCCGCCCTCGGGAACCTCGCCCTTGGTGGCGTATAACAATTTGTGTTCGAAGAACAACACTGGGTTATTATCGCGGATCGCACTCTTGAGCAGCCCCTTCGCATCCGCAGGCGTCGAGGGAGAGACGATCTTGAGCCCGGGCGCGTGCATGAAAAATGCCTCGGGACATTGGCCATGCTCGGGACCGACGCCGGCCGCGCCCGAGGGACATCGGATGACCAGCGGCACGTTGTACGCGCCGCCGTGACCATAGCGCCACATGCCGGCCTTCAGCACGACCTCATCGGCCGCGGTGAAGAGAAAGTCGGCAAATTGTAGCTCGACGACCGGACGGAGTCCGGTGAGCGCCGCACCGACGCCCGCGCCGACCAGCGCATTCTCGGAAATCGGGGTGTCGAACACGCGTTCGTCGCCGAACTCTTGCTTGAGTCCCGCGGTGAGCCGGAAGATGCCGCCGAAGTTCGCGACGTCCTCGCCATACAAGATGACCGAGCGGTCGCGGCGCATCTCTTCCGCGAGCGCTTCGTTGATCGCCTGTGCGTATGTGATGGTTCGCATGCTCAGGCCTCCGCGAACACGCCTTCGAGCGCGCTCTCCGGCTTGGGGAGCGGCTGCGCCCGCATGAACTCGACCGCCTTGTCGATCGCGGCTTTGCTCTCCTCCTCGATCTGCGACTTGAGCGACGGCGTCAGCACCTTCGCCTCCGTCAGCTTCTCCTCGTAGCGAGGCAGCGGATCCTTGCGCCATCGCATCTCGACTTCTTCGCGCGATCGATAGCTCTCCGGATCGCCAATCCAATGTCCCCACAACCGATACGTCTTCCCCTCGACAAGCGACGGACCCTCGCCCGCACGCGCGCGCTTCACCGCCGTGGTGACGGCGTCATACACAGCTTCGGGATCGTTGCCGTCGACGATGACGCCCGGGATGTTGTATCCGGCCGCGCGCGCCGCGATGTCCTTCACCGCCGTCGAGCGCTCGGTCGGCATCGATACCGCCCATCCGTTGTTCTCGCACAGGAAGATGACCGGCAGCTTTCGCACCGCGCAGAAGTTGACGCTCTCGTGGAAGGTGCCGCGATTGCTGGTGCCGTCGCCGAAGAAGCACAACACGACTTTGTCTTCGCCCTTCACCTTGATCGACAAGCCCGCGCCGGTAGCGATCGGGAAGCATCCGCCGAGCGTACCGCTCTCGCCGAGCACGCCGAGCTTCGGATACACCACGCGCATCACGCCGCCCTTGCCGTGATTGGTGCCGCCCTCCTTGCACGCGAGGTCGCACAGCACCTTCTCCAGCGGCACCCCGCGCGCGATCCAGTAGGCGACCCCGCGATGCGCATAGAGCATGTAGTCGTCGGGACGCAGCGTCGCGATCGCGGCAACCTGCAGCGCCTCCTGCCCGACGCCGGGATGCATGAAGCCTCCGACCTGGCCGGCTTTGACGAGTTCCGCAACGCGCTCTTCGACGCGGCGGCTGAGCAGGATTTTGCGATAGATCTCGAGCTGGAGTTTTTGATCCATGTGCGATGCCTCCATCGATCCTCGAACCGTAGCCGAGACGCCGCCGCTTCTACAACCATCGAAAGGCAGCTTCCGTTTCAGGTGGTTTAGTTCTATGAAGGATCGAGTCTCCAGATCCTTTGAGGAGGTAGCGATGAACGCGAACCAATCCTCCGAACCCGTTTACAAGGTCATCGCCGAGCGCCATCTGCCGATGCGCACCCGCGACGGCATCACGCTCTATGCCGACGTCTATCGTCCCGACGCGCCCGGAAAATTCCCCGTCTTGGTATGCCGCACGCCATACGACAAGAGCCAGGAGCTGGCGCTAACCGAAAAAGATTATTTTCCGCCTCGCGGTTATATCGTGGTGGTGCAGGACACCCGCGGCCGCTTCAGCTCGGAGGGCGAGTTCTATCCGTTCGTGCATGAGGCGAACGATGGCTACGACGCGATCGAATGGGCCGCCGCGCTGCCATGGTCCAACGGCGTGGTCGGCACCGTCGGCCAGTCCTACCTCGGGCTGGTGCAGTACTATGCTGCGCCGGCGCGCCCGCCGCATCTGAAGGCGATGTGCCCGGTCTCGGGGCCGGTCACCTATTTTCAGGATTGCGTCTATCGTCGCGGCGTCTTCGAACTCGGATGGATGCTGACCTACTTCACCTTCATGGCGCGCAATACGCTCTCGCGCAAGGGGATTTACGATCGCGAGGCGCCGGCGCTCGACAGCTACCTCGCGCGCCCCGACATCCCGCTGTCGGCGCT
>DATGKG010000402.1:0-5230 GCA_035294805.1 Binataceae bacterium (SeqCode)
GATCGCCGCGTCATGATTTTTTCTTGAATAGCGCCTCCAGCCTGGCCTGCGCCGATGTTTTCCCTTGCGATGCTGCCGCTCCGGCGCCCGCGCCTTTACCGCTGCCCGGCGCGAAGTACTCGCAGAAGTTGAATCTTTCCTTGTCGACCACGCGCTCGGCCTGTGTCTCGCGGCATGCGTTGTTGTACGAAGTATCGTAGAAGGTGCAGTTGCGGCATACGTGGAGCGCGCGCCCGCATCCTTCGCATTCGTCGCGAAAGCCGACCCGCTCGACGACCTCCGATGCTCTGCCGCAGTGCCAGCACTTCACAGCTATGAGGATAGCGGCGACGCTCCGCCTAAGCGAGTCAGCTACTGTAACCGCTCTGATGCGGTTGGTAGCATACTCGTCGATGCTCAATGACATCGAAGCGTTTGCGACGTCGCTGGCGAAGGCCGCGCGCGCCTCGCGGCATACGGTCAGCAACTATCGCCGCGACCTGATGTCGTTGCGTGCTTTTCTGCTCGAGCGCGGTAGCCTCGTCGATGCGAATGGCGAGATCGCCGTCGATACGATCACGGCCGACCATGTTCGGCAGTATCTTGCCGAGCTGATGCGCAATGCGGCGGCGCGCGCGACCGTGCAGCGCAGGCTGAGTGCCATCAAGGCGTTCTTTCGCTATCGCGAATCGAGCATCGGCGCGACGAGTCCGGTGCGCGCGCTGCGCTCGCCCAAGTCGCAGCGTCATCTGCCTTCGATACTTCAGGAACGCGACGCAAAGCGACTCATCGAGCACACGCCCGATGCGCCGATGAGTCCCGCGTCACTGCGCGACCGCGCGATTCTCGAGGTGCTGTATTCCTCCGGCCTGCGTGTGAGCGAGCTGGTCGGACTGGACTGGCGCGACATCGATGATGATATCGGCATGCTCACGGTGCGCGCCGGCAAGGGCGCCAAGGATCGCGTCGTTCCGATAGGAGAGCCGGCGCTCGACGCGCTGAAGACGTGGCGCGCGACGATGCCGATCCCCGCCGACCCGAATGCCCCCGTCGTCACCAATCTGCGCGGCGGGCGGCTGAGTACGCGCAGCGTCGAAAACATCGTCGCGCGACGTATCGAGGACGCGGGCGTCGCCACGACCATCACGCCGCACGGCCTGCGCCATTCATTCGCGACGCATATGCTGAACGCGGGCGCCGATTTGCGCTCGATTCAGGAGATGCTCGGGCATGCGAGCCTCGCGACCACCCAGCGCTATACTCATGTAAGCGTGAATCATCTCAAGGAGGTCTATCGGCGGGCGCATCCGCGCGCGTAAGTCGCTATCATCAATAACAATGGAGTTTCACGGCACGACGATAGTTTCGGTCCGTCACGCGGGCCACGTAGTGGTCGCGGGCGACGGCCAGGTCACGATGGGCACCGCCACCATCATGAAGCAGACCGCGCGCAAAGTGCGTCGCTTGCACAACAATCAGGTGCTCGCGGGCTTCGCGGGCGCAGTGGCCGATAGCGTCGCGCTATTCGACAAATTCGAGGGCAAGCTGCAGGAGTACAATGGCGTGCTGCGACGGGCCGCGGTCGAGCTGGCGAAGGATTGGCGCACGGACCGCGTGCTGCGACGCCTCGAGGCGCTGCTGGTGGTCGCCGATCGCGAAACTTCGCTGATGATCTCCGGCACTGGAGAGCTGATTGAGCCCGACGACGGTATCCTCGCGATCGGATCCGGCGGCAACTACGCGATGGCCGCGGCGCGCGCGCTGGTTCGGCACGCATAGCAAATGACCGCGAGAGAGATCGCTGAGGGCGCAATGAAGGTGGCCTCCGAAATCTGCGTCTACACCAACGATCGCTTCGTGATCGAAGAGTTGTGATTTCGATAACGCATCCATCGTGATTAAGTATTAGCAATGGCGGAACTACTCGCCCCACCCGCGGTGATGACGCCGCGCGAAATCGTCTCCGAGCTCGACCGCTACATCGTCGGGCAGCACGATGCGAAGCGCGCGGTCGCGATCGCATTGCGCAATCGATGGCGCCGGCAAAAGGTCGCGCCCGAGTTGCGCGATGAGATAGCGCCCAAGAACATTTTGATGATCGGCCCCACTGGCGTCGGCAAGACCGAGATCGCGCGACGCCTCGCGCGGCTCGCGCAGGCGCCGTTCATCAAAGTGGAGGCGTCCCGCTATACCGAGGTCGGCTATGTCGGCCGCGACGTCGAATCGATGATCCGCGACCTGACCGAACTCGCCGTCAAGATGGCGCGCGAGGAGGCACAGCGCGCGGTCGAGGTCCGTGCGCGCGAGGCCGCGGAGGAACGCCTGCTCGACATTCTTTTTCCCGCGCCCACCAAGGTTCGCCGTCCGGTCGGAATCACGCCCGAGGGCAGTATCGAGGTCGAAGATTCTTCGCGCGCCGACACCCGCGAGAAGCTGCGTAAGCTGCTGCGGGGCGGCAATCTGGATGATCGTGAGGTCGAGATCGAGGTCAGCGCGCAGACGCCGATGGTCGAGGTCTTCGCGCCGCAGGGCATGGAGGAGATGGGGTTCAACATCAAGGACCTCATGAGCCAAATCATGCCGAAGAAGACCCGCAATCGTAAGGTGAAGATTCCCGAGGCGATCGAGATCCTGTCGCAGGAAGAAGCCGCCAAGCTGGTCGATATGGAAAATGTCGCGCGCGATGCGGTCGCGCGCACCGAACAGTCCGGCATCATTTTTATAGACGAGATCGACAAGATCGCGGGGCGCCAGCAAGGTGGCGGTCCGGACGTCTCGCGCGAGGGCGTGCAGCGCGACATGTTGCCGATCGTCGAGGGCTCCAGCGTCAACACCAAATATGGCGTGGTGCGCACCGATCACATTTTGTTCGTCGCGTCGGGTGCGTTTCACACCAGCAAACCCTCGGATCTGATTCCCGAGTTTCAGGGACGTTTTCCGATTCGCGTCGAGCTGAATGCCTTGACTCGCGAGGACTTTATTCGGATTCTAACCGAACCTGAAAATGCGCTGACCAAGCAGTACGTCGCTCTGATGGACACCGAGAATATCCATTTGGCATTCACCGATGATGCGGTTTCCGCGCTGGCGGAGATCGCCGCGCAGGTGAATGCGCGCTCGGAAAATATCGGCGCGCGCCGGCTGCATACGGTGCTGGAGCGGCTGTTGGAAGAAATTTCGTTTAGCGCACCCGAACTCACAGAACGCGACATCCGGATCGACGGCGAATACGTCCACCGTCGTCTCGATCCAATCCTCAAAAATGAGGACCTGTCGCGCTACATCCTGTAACAAACGTGGGATATAGGAAGTTGGAAGCGTCGCAGGTCAATTCGGCGGCGCTGCGATGCATTTTTGTCGGGTTGAACTTGGCGTCCTTAGCAGGAGACATCAGATAAATGGGCAAGCTTGACGGACGCGTCGCCATAATCACGGGAGGTTCGGGCGGTATCGGTCGCGCCGCGGCAAAGAAATTTGTCGATGAGGGCGCAAAGGTGCTGATTGTCGACCTCGAAGAACGCGCGTTACACGATGCGGTTAATGCCATCGGGAGTGACCGCGTCAGCTTCGTAAGCGCCGATGTGACCAGCGACGATGACACGCAGCGGTACGTCAAAATCGCCCTCGAACGCTATGGCCGCATCGACATCTACCTTGCCAACGCGGGCATCGAGGGTAACGTCAAGCCGATCCCGGACTATCCGATAGAGGTCTTCGATCGCGTTATCGCGGTTAATGTCCGTGGCGTGTGGCTTGGCCTGAAACATGTGATTCCCGCAATGGCGAAGACCGGCGGCGGCAGCATCGTCATCACTTCATCGACCGCCGGCATCCATGGCTATGCTGGCGCATCGGCATACGTGACGAGCAAGCACGCGGTTATCGGCATGATGCGCACGGCGGCACTCGAATGCGCGCCGCTCAAGATTCGCATCAACACCGTCAATCCCGCGCCGATTGAGACTCGCATGATGCGCTCGCTGGAAGAGCAATTCGTCCCCGGCCATCCGGGGCAGGCCAAGGAACAATTTCAGAGCAGCATCCCACTCGGGCGCTATGGGCATCCGGAAGAAGTCGCCGACGTGATGCTGTTCCTCGCGTCCGACCAGAGCAGCTTTTGCACCGGCGGCGTTTATATGGTCGACGGCGGCACCTCGGCGACTTAAAAAAATGCAGGACATCAACGATAGAGCGCAAATTCTGGCCGAAGCGCTTCCCTATATACGGCGCTTTCGCGGCAAGACTTTCGTCATCAAGTACGGTGGCCATGCGATGGGCTCCGCCGAACTCGCGGAGGCCTTCGCGCAGGATATCGTCCTGCTCGATTTGGTCGGCATCAATCCGGTAGTGGTGCATGGCGGCGGTCCGCAAATCACCGACCTCATCGATCGGCTCGGGCTAAAATCGACCTTCGTGCGCGGGATGCGCGTGACCGATGCTCCCACGATGGAAGCGGCCGAGATGGTTCTGCAGCGCATCAACAAGGACATCGTGCAGATGATCTCGCGCCAGGGTGGCCGCGCGGTCGGGCTTTCGGGCAAGGACGCCGACATGATCGCGGCGCGCAAGATGGAGATGTTCGTCAGCGATCACGGGCGCAAGAGTAAAGTCGATATCGGGCTGGTCGGCGATGTGGTTGAAGTGAACGTCGACATCCTGCGCACGCTCGACGGCGCGGGATTCATTCCGGTGATCGCGCCGACGGGATTCGATCGCGAGGGGCAGACTTACAACATTAACGCGGACGTGGCGGCTGGAAAAATCGCCGGCGCCCTGAAGGCCGAGAAGCTCATCCTGCTAAGTGACGTTGAAGGCGTGAAGGACAAGGACGGCGCGCTGATCCCGACGCTGGATTTTGCGCAGGCCAAGAAACTCATCGCGCGCGGCATCATTCAAGAGGGGATGATTCCCAAGGTTGAATGTTGCATCGACGCGATTCGCGAAGGCGTTGCAAAGACGCACATTCTCGACGGGCGCGTCCGCCACGCGGTGCTGCTCGAGACGTTTACTGATTCGGGCGTCGGCACCGAAGTCACGCCGGTAGATGAGAAGGTGACGGACCTGAACGGTCGCCGCCGCAATGTTCGTCGCTGAACTTGCCCAGGAATTCACTCAAGGAGCCGCAGTCCAAGTACAGAAATGAATAGCGCCGAAATAATCGAACTCACCCACGCTCACATGGTCGATATCTACGGATGCCTGCCGCTCGCGTTCATCCGCGGCGAAGGCTCCTACCTCTACGATGCCGATG
>DATGKG010000403.1:0-13839 GCA_035294805.1 Binataceae bacterium (SeqCode)
ACCTCGAGGCGCACGCGCTCGGCTACCGAACGCTCGGCGATGATCGCGCCCGGCGGCGGCAGTTCGAAGCCCAGATGCCGCGCGAGGTCGTGCGCTTTCGATGTAACCGCATCCAGATCGAGTCTCGCGAAAGCGGTCCGATCACTTCCAAAGCCACCGAGCGCGAGATTTTTCTCCCACGAGAAGCGCTCGAACAACATCGGGCTCTGATGCACGGCGGCGATTCCCGCGCGCAACGCCGCCTCGGGCGAGCCGAGTGCGAGTGGGGCCCTGTCGAGAGTCACAGAGCCCGCGTCAGGACGAATCGCGCCGGTGAAAACGTTCATCAGCGTGGTTTTGCCCGCGCCGTTTTCGCCCAGCAGCGCGTGAATCTCTCCGGCGCGCGCGAAGAAATCGACACTATCGAGCGCGAGGGTCCGCCCGAATCGCCGCGTGATGGATTTCGCTTCGAGCAAATCCGCTCAGGTGCCGGCGGCCGAATAATGCTCGCGGACGTAAGCGAGGGCGGCGTCGCGGTCGGCGATTTCGCCGTCGAGTTGGAGGTCTTCGACTTCCTTCAAAATATTTTTGAACGCGGGACCAGGCGCGAATCCCATCCCGATGAGGTCGCGGCCGGTGAGGAAACGCGGCGGCCGCATCTGCGCGGGCGTGATCTCCCTCATCGCGCGGCGGCAGAAGTGGTAATGCCCGAGGAAGGAACTCGACGCGAGCGCGTCCATCCTGCTGACTTCGAGCAGCTCGTCGAAGCCGTCCTCCGCGAGCATGCGGCGCAGCGTCGAGGCGCGCATGCGCGGCGCCATCGTCAGCTTCAGATGATTCTTCACCAGGTAGGCGACGCGTTCCTGCGTCGCGCGCGAACGGCGCAGGCGCGCGAGGATCGCGGTCGCCATCTCGGCGCCGATTTCCGTATGGCCGTAGTACGTCACCTTGCCGTTTTGCTCCGCGCGCGTATTTGGCTTCGCGATGTCGTGAAAGAGAATTCCGAATGCGAGCGCCTCGCTGCACCCGGGACTCAGCATCGCGACCGCGATTCTCGTATGCACGTACACGTCACCTTCGGGATGATAGTTCGCCGGCTGCTGACATCCGATCATCGGCAGCACTTCGGGCAGAACCTCCTTCATGATGCCGGTCTCGACCATGATGTCCATGCCGCGCGCGGCGCCGCCCTCGGTCATCATCCGCACGATTTCCTCGCCGATGCGCTCGGCGGAAATCTTCGGCAGCATGGGCGCGACCAGCTTCATCGCGCGATGGGTCTCCGGTTCGATGACGAAATTCAACCGCGCGGCGAAACGCGCGGCGCGCATCACGCGCAGATGATCTTCGGCGAAGCGATCGTAGGGATTTCCGATCGCGCGGATGATGCCGGCGCGCAGATCGCGCATACCCCCGACCGTGTCGATGAGGCGCTCGGCGAAGGGATCGTAGTACATGCCGCCGATGGTGAAGTCGCGGCGCTTCGCATCTTCTTCGATGGTACCGAAACTGACCGATGAAGGACGCCGGCCGTCGACATAGGGCGCGTCGGCGCGGAAGGTCGCGACCTCGAACGGATCGCCATCGATGATCACCATGATGACCCCGAACTTCGCGCCAACCGGGACGGTCTCGTCGAACAAGCGTTGCACGACCTCGGGCCGCGCGTCGGTCGCGATGTCGTAGTCCTTGACCGGCAGGCCAAGCAGGCGATCGCGTACGCATCCGCCGTTGAACAGCGCGATGAAGCCGTTGTCGCGTAGGCGGCGCAGGATGGCGAGCGCTTTTTCCTCCTTCGAAGGCATCGTGCGCACCATTGTATTTTTTCGAAGCAACAGAGAAAACCACAAAGGCAAGGAGGCACAAAGTCAGAAAAAGAAGGCGCGCAGCTCAGAGCCGCGCGCCGAATAAGTTTTGTCCGATATTCCTTTGTGTCTTTGTGCCTTTGCGGTTCCCTCTTATTCTCGACGATTGAAGCGGCCGCCCAGCGTGATGCCGCCGTCGATCGCGATTACCTGACCGGTAACATTTTGCGCCTGCTCGGAGCATAGCCACGCGACCGTGCGGCCGATGTCCTGCATCGTCTGCTCGCGTCCCAGCGGCACCGAGGCGCGCACGGTCGCCTCGAAAGTTGCGCGCGCCTTCGCGTCGCCGCCGCCGAGCGCCGCACCGAGGTTTTCCCACACCTGCGTATAGATGAGGCCGGGCGCGACCGCATTAACGCGGATGCCCTTCGGTCCGAGCTGCAGCGCGCACGTCTTGCTGTAGGAAATTACGCCCGCTTTGGCGGCAGCGTAGGCCGCGAGGACCGGGCTCGCGAGCTGGCCGGCGATCGAGGCGGTATTACAAATCGCCGCGCCGTCGAGCATCCGCGGCGCAACCTCGCGGGTGACGATATGTACCGAATTCAGGTTGAGGTCGACGTAGCGGCGGAAAACCTCGACAGTTTCCCATTCGCCCTCGCGCCCATGCTCGAACCATGCGCGCTCGCCGCCGCCGGCGTTGTTGCATAGAACAGCAGGATGCGGCCCGAGCTTCGCCGCGACGGCCTCGACCGCCTGATGGATCTGTTTTTCGTCGGTCACGTCGGCGGTGAAGCCGTGCACGTGTTTCGCGTTCGCATGGGGCGGCGGGGCCAGCTTGAGATCGATGACGGCGACCTCATCGACGACCTTATGTTCGAAGAGCGCGTTGACGATGCCGAGACCGAGTCCGCGCGCGCCGCCGGTGACTATGGCGTATTTCATAGAGACCTCACCCGGCGCCAGTAGCGCCTCCCTCTCCCTGGAGAGAGAGGGTCAAAGGAAGTCGGAAAACTCATTTAGGACTTCAACGCTCGGATGGCGCGCTGGTTGCCACTCACGCGATCCTCATTCACCGGATTGACGAACACTATGACGGTGCCGAGGCCTGGCGCTGCCAGCTCCGCGAGGCGCTCGCGGATGCGCGATTCCGGGCCGACCAGCAGCGCGGAATCGATCATGTTGTCGCTCACCGCTGCGATCGCTTTGGCTTCGTCGCGGCCGGCCGCGCGGATACCTTCGATTTCCTTTTTGAAGCCGGCGTTCGCGAGCATGTTGCCGTAAAAGCGCAGCGCGCCGTAGCGCGAGAGCAGCTTGCGCGCGGGACGCCGCGCCGCCTCGAGGTCATCGGAAATAAACGCGGTCGCGAACAGCGTCGCTTCTATATCGGCGGGATTGCGATTGCCGATCTTCGCGCCCTCGGCCAGCTCGCCTATCGCCTGCTTGACACGCGCGGGCGGGAAGAAGTTGAAGATGACGCCATCGGCGATTTCACCCGCGAGTTTAACCATCGGACGCGACACGCCCGCGAGGTAAATCGGCAGCTTCGAGGTAACCTTCGGCCCGGTGCGGCCGCCGTCGATCAACTTGCGCAAGGTACCAACGACCTCGCGCATCTTGTCCATCGGGACGCCCATCTCGATTCCCAGGGCGCCGTTTCCCTCGCGATGCCCGGTGCCGAGTCCGAGGATGAAACGTCCGCCAGTAAACTCCTGCACCGCCGCGGCTTCGTTCGCGAGCAGCACCGGATGGCGCAGGTAGATGTTGGTGATCGCGGTGCCTAGTTTGATGGTGCGGGTATGGGCGCCGACGCCGATGCAATACGCGAGCGAATCGTTGCCCGCCTCGGTGAGGAAGACGCCGGAAAAACCGCTCTCCTCAGCGCGCTTGGAAAGATCGATGATGGTTTGCGGCGGCGTATCGGGCATCGCCGACAATGCGAGAGCTATCCTGGGTTTGGTCTGTGGCATGGAGCTGAAAATTTCATCCTCGATGCTTCCTCGTCAAGCGGGCGAGGCTTTCGTAGCTGCTAGCTGGCCGCGCCGGGCGAGACCGCCGCGAAGTAATCCTTGATGCGCTTGTGATTGACGCCGAAATCGCCGATGCCGTCGCGCGATTTGGAGCGCATCTCGAGCAGGCTGCTTCCGCCTTCGCCTGGCCGCACCTCAATGACGAAATCGTCGTTGAAGTGAAACAGCGCGGAGGTCGAGTAGCCTTCGATGGTGCGGGTGGACGGGTTAACGTTGATGATGGTCCAGTCGGGCATCTGCGCGGCGGTTTTTTGCGCAGCCTTGAACGCGTCGTCGGGCGGCTCCGGCATCTTGAGCGGCATGAGCGGTCCGTAGCCTCGCAATTGGCGATCGGCATACTTCGCGCGATCATATTTCATGACGCGGTCGTGGTTCGCATTGAGCAGCAATGCGTGAACGAACTCGGGCGGGTTGTCGAAATCGGTCGTGATGTCGTTGATCGACGGAACTTTGGGCCCGGTCAGCATCATCCACAGAACCGGTGCGATGACGAGCAGGCCTAAAACGGTGCCGATGACAGCGCGCGGCCGCGCGGGCGCGCGCATCGGACTGCGCGTCGCGAAAATTCCGATGAGTCCCAGCAGCACGGCCACAAAGCCCATCAGGAAGCCGAGCAGAAATATCTGGAAGCCGGTGAAGGGTGGCACGTACCGATAGTGGGCGCCGACAATGCCCGCAGCGATCATCGCGACCGCCAGTAAGCTGTCAAAGAACGCGAGCCACGCGACGATCATGGTTTCCTCGCCGGATTGGTGCGGTATCGCGCCGCAAATTTTTCATTCAAGCCGTTCACCTCCAAGGTTGCGATCACTTCACGCCCCGCACCACGAACTGCGGCAGCACGAAGAGGAACGTCCGGCGATCGATGGCGCGCTCGACCGACGCGAGCCATCCGGCGACCTCCGCCTCGGAGATGCGTCCGGAGTCGCGCGCATAGCGTGCGAAGCTGGCCTTGAGCATCGGCAGCGCGCGTCCGGCAGTATCGGCGCCGGCCAGGATTTCGACTTTGACATCATTCAACCCGGCCTCGCGGAAGAGGCCGAACAGTATCCTGCCGATGCGCGGCTCCTTGATCGCGATCGATTTCGAGGCCGCGAGCACACGTTCATTGAGTTCGCGGCTGGAGCGGTCGGTTTCGAGGACTAGCAGGTCCCAATCGCTATCGGCTGCGACCACGACGCCGCCGGGCGCCGTCACGCGCGCCATTTCGGCGACCGTATCCGCGGCCGAATCGACATACTCAAGGACATTTTTGCAGAACACCCGATCGAAGCTCGCGTCGGGAAACGGCAGCGGTGGAAAGGCCGAATGGGTGAATGCGAGCGCCAGCTTCGCCTCGCGAGCGCGCGCCGTCGCCCCCGCAATGAACTCCGCGTTGATGTCGACGCCGGTTACGGTGCCGGATGGCGACACGCGGCGCGCCAGTTCCATCGTCGTATGCGCGGGGCCGGAGCCCACATCGAGCACGCGCAGGCCAGGCTTGAGGTCGAGCGGGCGGATGATCGGCTCGAGCGCGGGATGATAGCCGAGAATCTGGTCGTAGGCCGCATGGCGCTCCGGCTCGATGTCGATCCAATGCTGCTTGTAGTAGGGATTAGCCATCGCCCTTGGGTTACATCAAGTGCGCGGCGAATAAAAGCGGAGCAGCGTGCTATTGCGAGGCCATCATCTGCGAGGTCGCGGACAGATGCAGCGTTACCGCCGACATCCATGGAATCTTGAGCGCGTAGTTGTAGCTGATCACAACTCTCACGTCCTGGCGCGTGGAGAGGTAGGAATCGGTTACCCAGGTCGCGGTGACATTGCCGTTGTAATTTAGGGTCCCGTTCGAATTGAAGGTGCTCTTGGTCAAATGCAACTGCGGCGCGACGTTGACCGCGATATTTTCGATCGCATCCTGCGTCGCGGGATTGGGACTGTTGGGTCCGTTGGCGACCGCATAGCGGACCGCTTCTTCGGCTGCGGCCGCGATGTTGTTGTAGGCGAGCACCGCCTCACCCATCATCATCACTGCGGAGAGCAGCAGGAAGAATACGACTGCGACCTGCGCGAACTCGGCGGTCGACTGGCCGCGGCACCATCGGGATTTGTCGAGCATTGGGCGCATCGTGGCTAGTCTTGAACCTGCATGATGGCCTTGCCGGTCATGGTGGTCGAATACGGTATTCCGGGATATTTGACCAAGGTGGTGAAATTGGCCGAGGTGGTGACGATGACATAGTTCGCCGCGGAATTAGCGCCATTGCAGTAACTGGTCGCGCACGCGGTTTCTCCACTCGGAGTCGGCGACTGGCAGGTGCACGCGCTGGAGGCGACGGTCATGCCGGGAACATTGGTGCCATTGGCCTTGGCCGCGTTGCTGATGTTGGTGGAATCGGACGCGGTGGTCACGCTCTGCGAGCCATACTGCGCCCCGGCACGCGCGGCCGCGACGACCTCTTGGTTGAAGTAGAAGGCGCGCGCGAAATCCGCCACACCGACCAGCAGAAGGGATAGCACTGGAACCACCAATCCGAATTCGGTGGCCGCTTGTCCCGCCTTGAAAAATCGACGTCCCCACAGCGTCGTTAGAAATTCCCTCGACTCCGCTCCGCTCCGCCTCGGGGCGCCGGCGGTGCGGCGCTTTGCGCCCACTTCGTGTCTCATGCTGATGGCTCCGGTTAAGCGAAGCGTCCTCGCCATCTTCACTTATAAAGCGCGCTGGTCCGGATCGGGCTGATGCCGTTGGACAGCGACGTATAGTTACAGTTCTGCGTTTGCGTCGTTGAGCCGCTCAGGGTCACCGAGTCCGCGACCACGATGCTATAGCCGCTGCTGCTGGAGCTGACGCCGTAGGTGCACGAGGAATTGGGAATGTAGCAGGCGCCATCGCAAGTCGAACTCGAATCGCATTTGACGGTGCAGTTGTTGGTGGATGAACTCGAACCCCATCCCCATCCGCTGCCCCAACTGCTGGAGCCGCCGATCGCGCTGTCTTGCGTGAACAGCATTCCTTTGCAGGAGCCGGAGGTCGGCGCGCTGAGCGTACAGTGCACGGAATCCGACGAATGAGCTCCGCAGCTAATCGGCCCGCTGGAGTATCCGTCGCTCGAGGTATCCGCGCAGTTATGGAAGGTGCAGCCGGTGCCGCTTAGCGTGCAATGGCCGGAAATGTTCAATCCGCCGCCCGCGCAGATGTAGGTTCCGGGCGCGAAGTTTACCGTGGGGCTGTTGCCGTATGAATCATCCGCGATGGTGATGCCATTGCAGTAGGTGCCGGGCTGCAGATTGACCGTGTTGTTCCCGCATATCGAGACGTTGCCCAGGAAGGTGTAGCTTCCCGAATTGAAATTGGCCGTGCAGCCGGAGGCATTCGGGCCGATCTCGATGCTGGGAGTGACCGTACCGAAGCCGCCCCACACATATTCATACCGGCCGCCGTACTGGTCGATGCCGCCGGTGCGAACGAAACCGAGCGATTCATCACGCCAGCCGCTGCCCCATTTGTCGTCGAAGTTGGCATAGCGGAAGCTCGGCGAGGCGCTGCCCCATCCGCCGCCACCGCCCGAACTGGTGTTCACGCATTGATACTGGCCGGGATTGAATGTGCAGGTGACATTCTGACAAGTCGGCTGGCCCGACCCGCCGCAGCTGATGTGATTGCCGCAGTTGCCGCCGGAAAAAGTCACTGATATTGGCGTGTACTGACCGGAACGATTGGTCGGCGATTGGATGCTATAGCCGCAGTTGCCGCTGCCGCCGTCATAGACTTTGTTCGAAGCGCACGTGGTAGTGCTGTTGATGGTTTTGGTTCCGCTGTTGTTCGTGCTCTGGCGGTTACAGGAGTTGGGAGTTGGTTTTGTCCACGAGTTGAAGGGATTCTGGACCGGCGAGACGTTGGTCTTGGTGTTAGACGGAACGTTTCCGCTGGTACCGCCGACCACACCGACTGTCGCCGCCGACAGCGAACCACCATTGGTAACCGTCAATGCCGATGAGCTGCTGGAATTGCTGATGAGTCCGCATCCGACATTCACCGCCGAGCTATCGATCGTGATGCCGTTGCCCGAGCCATTGAGCGCGATGATGGTGTTGGCGCCGCTGGTATCGCCCGCCAACGCACTTACGGTCACCGGAATCGTCTTGTAGCCCAACACGCCCAGGAAGTAGGTCGTCATCTGTCTGGTGATGTTGACCTGGACATAGGTTCCCGAGGGGTATCCGCTGGGGCTGGGCTCGGTCACCGTCACGGTGGTGCCCGCGCTGCCGCTGGTAAATCCGTTGAGCGTCGCGACATCGGTCGCGGCGGTCGAATAGCCGGAACTATCGCTTCCTAACGTGGCGTTGACGCCGGCAACAGCCGCCGCATCGGCCGCGGTCTGTGCTTTGCGTTTCGTGGCCCATAGAACGCCGACGTCGGTGGCAAGTCCGAGGAAGCCGAGGAGCACGGTGACGGAAAGGGCGACCAGAACAATGATCTGACCTCGATGCGCGCGACGGAATTTCATTTCGAACGCCCCCTCGGCGAATGAAATCGTACCCCAGGGCCAAAGCAACCCACATGCCGTAGGATAAGCGCGAAAAAAATCGTCAAATCATGAAAAAGTGTGCATAGATGCCACTTCGACGTGCGTCGGAGACAGTTTATCGTCCGCGTCTTGTAACGCTAAAGCTTCTCAAAGGTTGCTCCTTCGCAACCATTTGGGCTCCTTCGTACTAGAAATTCGGTCAAGTAGATGACTTATTGAGCGTCAAGCCGATTCCTAAAACATCTCGATGATTACTGAAAAGTATGGATTAACTACAGATTGACATGCTAGCGCGCGACGATCCGATGGCGCCGTCCGCAACCATTTTCACCCGAACTTCGAAGTTGCAGGATTGTCATTGCGATGTTGCATGCGCAGTACTGCACGAGGAGTTTAGCTCGACCCTACCAATTGTCATCTTCTCGACATCACACCGAGGTCGCGACGACATTACGAATTTTCGCGGGCTATCCGCCGGCTTCGCCTGCGAGCAGTTGCCGCATGCCATCTTCGATAGAGACCTGCGGCCGCCATCCCAGGATACGCGAGGCTTCGCCGGTGTCGGCGCGGGTGTTGCGCATGTCGCCGGCGCGCGACTCTGCATGAATGCGCGGCCCGCCGATCAGCTCCGCGATGCGATTGACGCTGATGTTGTGTCCGGCGCCGACGTTGATCGCGCGGCCATCGGCGACCGATGCATCCATCGCGAGGACATTTGCCGCGACGATATCGCTGACGTGCGTGAAGTCGCGGGTCTGCTCGCCGTCGCCATGAATCGTGAGCGGCTCACCGCGTCTGCGCGCCGCGAGGAATGCGGAAATCACCGTGACGTATGCGCCCTCGGAGGCCATCCGCGGGCCATAGACGTTGAAGTACCGCAGCGTGAGCGTCTCCATCCCGAACAGCCGATGAAACATGCGGGTGTATTGCTCGCCGACGTACTTCTGGAGGGCATAAGGGTTTAACGGGTTGGGCGTCATCGTCTCGACCAGCGGCATCGTAGCCTGCTGGCCATATACAGATGACGATCCCGAATAGACGACCCGGCGCACCTTGGCGTCGCGCGCCGCGATGAGCACATTGAGAGTGCCGACCACGTTCGTCATATGCGTCTCGACCGGATGCGCGATCGAGAGCGGGATGCGCGGCAGCGCGGCGACGTGGAACACGCAATCGATGCCGTCGAAGGCGCTCTTGATGGATTCGCCGTCGCGGATGTCGGCCTCGATAAGGTCGGCGCGCGGACTGAGGTTGCGGCGGCTGCCGTTGGCGAAGTTGTCGATGACGCGCACCCGATGGCCTCGCGCGAGGAGCTCATCGACCAGGTTGGAGCCGATAAATCCTGCCCCTCCGGTGACCAGGACGGTACGCGGCGAACTCATGCGGGCACAATGGCGGCGGAATGGCTAAATTGCGAGGGCTGCGGCACTGGGTTAAACTTCGTGGTTCGTCTTAGTAGGTTCCAACATTTACGATGCAGACTGACGCTTCCAGAATAAAGCTCCTGAGCGAGCTGTTGACCAGCCGTATCCTCGTGATCGACGGCGCGTTCGGCACCTATATCCAAGGGCTCAACTTCTCGGCCGAGGACTTCGGCGGCCCCAAGTACGAGGGCTGCAACGAAAATGTCGTCCTCACCCGCCCCGACGCCATTCGCACCATGCATCGAAGCTTCCTCGAAGCCGGCGCGGACCTGGTCGAAACTGCCACCTTCGGCGCGATTCCCTACGTGCTGGGCGAGTACAGTCTCGCGGACAAGACGCATGAGATCAATCAGCGCGCCGCCGAACTCGCAAGGATGGAGGCCGCCGCGTTCAGCACGCCCGATAAGCCGCGCTTCGTCATCGGCTCGATGGGCCCCGGGACCAAGACCATCTCCGTCACCGGCGGCATCACCTTCGATCAGGTCGCCGATGCGTATGAAGAACAGGCGCTCGGCCTCATCGAAGGCGGCGTCGACGTGCTCCTGCTCGAAACGATGCAGGACACGGTGAACGTCAAAGCTGTCCTGACCGGCATCGACCGCGCGATTCAGAAGACTGGGGCTCCAGTTGCCGTCTCGATCCAGGGAACCGTCGAAACGATGGGCACCCTGCTCGCCGGGCAGGACATCGAGGCGTTTTACGTCTCGCTCGCGCATCGCGACCTCTTATGGATGGGGCTCAACTGCGCGACTGGCCCCGACTTCATGACCGACCACCTGCGCACGCTCTCCGAAATCAGCCGCTTCTACACCGCATGCGTTCCCAACGCCGGACTGCCCGATGAGGACGGCAAATACAACGAGACGCCTGAGATGTTCGCGGGCAAGGTCGCGCGCTTCATCGACAATGGATGGGTGAACCTCGTCGGCGGATGCTGCGGGACCACCCCACAACACATCAAGCTGCTCGCCGATGCCGCCGCCGGCAAAAAGCCGCGCACGCCGTCGACGCTGCGCCGCTCGGTCGTTTCGGGAATCGAAACGCTGGTGATCGACAATGACACGCGTCCCGTGATCGTCGGCGAGCGAACGAATGTCCTCGGCAGCCGTAAGTTCAAGCGCCTCATCGGACAAGGCAAGTTCGAGGAAGCTTCCGAAGTCGGGCGCGCGCAGGTGCGCAAGGGCGCGCACGTGCTCGACGTATGCCTGCAGGACCCCGATCGCAACGAGATGGCGGACATCACCACCTTCCTCGACATCCTGGTCAAGAAAATCAAAGTTCCGCTGATGATCGACACGACCGACGCCGCCGTCCTCGAGGAATCGCTCAAGCGCTCGCAGGGCAAGGCGATCATCAATTCGATCAACCTCGAAGACGGCGAGGAGCGCTTCAAGAAAGTCGTCCCGCTCGCGCGGCGTTTCGGTGCGGCGCTGGTCGTCGGGTGCATCGATGAGGACAAGCAGCAGGCGCAGGCCGTCACGCGCGAGCGCAAACTTCAGATCGCGCAGCGTTCGTTCCAATTGCTTACTGAAAAATACGGCGTCGAGCCCGAAGACATCATCTTCGATCCGCTCGTGTTCCCAGTCGGCACCGGCGACAAGAATTACATCGGCTCCGGCGTCGAAACGATCGAAGGCATCCGGCTCATCAAGGCCGCGCTGCCCGCATGTAAAGCGGTCCTCGGCGTTTCCAACGTATCCTTTGGATTGCCGGAAGCGGGGCGCGAGGTGCTCAACTCGGTGATGCTCTATCACTGCGTGCAGGCCGGGCTCGACCTCGCGATCGTCAATTCGGAGAAGCTGGAACGCTATCCCTCGATTCCCGAGGAAGAGCGCAAGCTCGCCGAGGACCTCATCTGGTGGCGCGGCGACGATCCGATCGCGGCCTTCGCGGCGCACTTTCGCGAGCGCAAGGTCAAGGAAACCGTCGAGCATCGCCGCTCGCTGCCGCTCGACGAGCGCCTCGCACTCTACATTTTGGAGGGTTCCAAGGACGGACTGTTCGAGGACCTGAACGAAGCGCTGACGACGCGCGGCCCGCTCGAAATCATCAACGGCCCGTTGATGAAGGGGATGGACGAAGTCGGGCGCCTGTTCAATGCGAATCAGATGATCGTCGCCGAGGTGCTGCAATCGGCCGAGGCGATGAAGGCCGCGGTCGCGCATCTCGAGCCGCACATGACCAAAACCGAGAATGTCAGCAAGGGCAAAATCATCCTCGCGACGGTCAAGGGCGACGTCCACGACATCGGAAAAAATCTGGTCGAGATAATTCTCGGCAACAACGGCTACAACGTCGTCAACCTCGGCATCAAGGTGCCGCCCGAGGACCTTATCAAGGCGTACCGCGAGCATCGCCCCGATGCGATTGGGCTTTCGGGGCTGCTCGTGAAATCCGCGCAGATGATGGTGATCACGGCGCAGGATTTGAAGACCGCGGAAATCGGATGCCCGATCCTCGTCGGCGGCGCCGCGCTCAGCAATCGTTTCACTCGGATGAAAATCGCGCCCGAGTACAACGGTCTGGTCGCATACGCCAACGACGCGATGAACGGGCTGGACCTTGCCAATCAGATCATGGATCGCGAATCTCGCGAGTCGCTGAAGATTCGCCTCGAGGAAGAAACCCAGCGCTTGCAGGCCAGCGCGTCGAAAGTCGTCGATGCTCCCACCAAGCCGGCCGTGCGCGCGAGCGTGCGCCGCGACATCGAAATTCCGCGTCCGCCCGATCTGAAGCTCCACGTGATCCGCGACTACGACCTCGGCCAAATTTTCGATTACATCAATCCCAAGTCGCTGTATGCGAAACATCTCGGCTTCAGGAATTTCGAGGAAGCACTCGCGAATGGCGATGCGAAGGCGCGCGAGTTGAGCGACAGGGTCGAGGAAGTGGCGCATCTGATGATCGCGCGCAGCGACATCAGCGCCACCGCGATCTACAAATTCTTCCCAGCGCAGACCGACGGCGATCGCACGCTGATGATTCTCAGTCCCGACGGCAAGAACGTCATCGAGTCATTCATCTTCGGCCGTCAGAGCGACGCCCCCGGCCTCTCGCTTGCCGATTACATTGCGCCGCGCGACTCCGGACGCCTCGACTACGTGAGCTTCTTCATCACCACCATCGGCACCGGCATCCGCGCGCTGGCCGAGGAATGGAAGAAAAGCGGCGACTACCTGCGCTCGCACATCCTGCAGGTGCTGGGTCTCGAAGGCGCCGAGGCATTTGCGGAGCTGTTGCATGAAAAAATCCGCGCGATGTGGGGTATCGGCGATCCGTCCACCACAACGAAGAAGGACCTCTTCCAGGCGCATTATCACGGCAAGCGCTTCTCGCCCGGATATCCCGCATGCCCGCGCCTGGAAGATCAGGAGCAGATTTTCCGCCTGCTCGAAGTGGACAAGCAGAATGTCGATGTGCGCCTGACCGAGGGCTACATGATGGATCCCGAGGCATCGGTAAGTGCGCTCGTGATCCATCATCCGGACGCAAAATACTTCAGTTTGTCGCCTTCGGACATCGAGCGTCTGGAGCGCGAGCTTGACACGCCGGGAAAAGAAGCGGCCATCGGATAGCAAAGCTCTGGTTCCCCTTCCCTAAAAGGAAGGGGTTAGGGGTTAGGTCTGCGTAAAAGGGAAAGGCACGCCACCCCATCTGTCCTCCCTATGTCACCTCTGCTATACTGACAGTTTCGCGGGAGGTACGTTTCATCAATGCCTCCCGGTTCATGCGTCCCTCCCTTAACTCCCGATGCGGTTTGGCATGCGCATCGGCAATCACGCGCCATGATTTTCGGCGCAGGGACATATGAAGCAAACGACCGATTCCCAACCCAACTCATCTCCAAAACACACCGTCAGCGAGCGCAAGGCCTCGGCCAATCGCGCCAACGCGCAGCGCTCCACCGGTCCCCGCACGCCGAAGGGCAAAGCGCGCTCGGCGCTCAATGCGCTCCGCCACGGCATCCTCGCCAAGGCCGCATTCAACGTCGCGATCGAAGGCGAGGAGCGCCGCGCCGAGTTTGATGCGCTGGTTGCCGGCCTCGCGCAGGAGTACCAGCCGCGCACCATGACCGAGCAGATGACGGTGCAGCAAC
>DATGKG010000404.1:0-4693 GCA_035294805.1 Binataceae bacterium (SeqCode)
GGCGAGCGCAGCGATTCGCTCGGGGTGGTGCTCGCGGACAGTATCGCATCGAAACTGCCGCATGGCCGCGTGGAGAAGATTGCCAATACCGGCCATTTCATGCCGATGGAAAAGCCCGCGGATATCGCGCGGATGGCGATCGATTTTCTGAAGTAGCAGGCGGCAGCCCGGATTCGTGCGACTAGGCAGGACCGTCAATCGGTGATCAAGTCTCAGCAGAGGGGAAGTCCAATCAAGCTCACCGCAGCGCAGGAGGCTGAGTATTGGGATCGCGTGATCGAGGGCTTTTCCGATGGTCCGGGTTCACTGCTTTGGAGGCAACATAGCGATCGCGTCAACAGCGAGTTGCTCGCCCGATGGTTGCCCGAGGCGCGCATCAAACGCGCGCTCAAGACCGATCTGTTCGATGAGGCGATCGGCGACGGGCTTTATTCGATCATATCGCCGCACGCCGGCTCTTTCATTGGGGTGGATCTCTCGAAAGCTGCGGTAACTCGGGCGGTTGCCAGTCGCAGTCGCCTGAAGGGGCTGGTCGCCGACGTCCGACGATTGCCATTCAAAAGCGCGTCCTTCGACTTCATCTTGTCGAATTCGACCCTCGACCATTTCCAGCGCGCGCACGATATCGATGATGCGCTCGCGGAACTTAATCGAGTGCTATGTAGCGGCGGTGAATTGGTGATCACGATGGACAATTCGCGCAACCCCATCCTCGCGCTGCGTCGACGCGTCCAGAACGCGCTCCTGGCGTTGGGTGTTCTGCCCTACTTCACCGGTCCCTCGTATGATGCGCGCGGCCTCAGAAAGCTGCTAATCGATAACGGTTTTGACGTCCGCGAGCAGACCACCTTGCTTCATTCGCCGCGCCTGCCGGCGATGGCGATCGCCCGAATGATCGAGGTCATCGGAATGCGTGGCCTCTGTTCTGCCTATCTTTCCTGTCTCAATCGGATGGAGCGGCTTGCCATAACTCGCGCGGCGAATGTCACCGGGTACTTCGTGGCGGCGCGCGCGGTGAAGCACTGACGTGCAGCGGCGCTGGATCTAGCGGTGACCATCGTTGCATGTCCACCTGCGAATCGCGTTTCGCGAACGATTCGCATAAGTAGCACTCGAAATGCCTTCTGCTTTGGGAAAATCTCAATGATCTTCACTGGCATCGCGATTGCTCTTTAAGACGTGCGGGAGAGCAAGAACATGCAAGCCGTTGACATCACTGATATTTCGCCCTGCGGTCGCCCGCTACCGGACCTTGAAGTTCCGATGATCAACACGATGGTGACCTGCCTTGGCAGCGAACATCGGAAATTTAACTATCTTACGATTCAACTGGCTCTCGCAGCCAGCCGGCTTTCGTCCGATCCCGATGACGCGAACGCCAGGCAGCGAGCGTTAGAGCTATGGGATGAGATCCGCCGCGATCTGTGGCCCCATTTGCAGATTGAAGATGAGTTAGTCTTCTCATGGGGTGAAGCGCGTGACGCAATTCCACACGCGTTGCTCGATATCCTCAAGAAAGAACATCAGGAAATGCACAAGTTGGTGACAAGCCTGCCAGCGTCACCGGAGGCAGACAGTCCGCCACTAACACTCGAGGATGGCAAGAATTTCGGCCGGACGCTGTTAGTTCTTGCGCAGACCCTTGACTCACATGTTGAGCGGTATGATGGCGAAGTTCTTCCTTCGATAATCCGCGCGCTTTTTCGCAAGTAGAAGTTAGATGCGGCTAGGCCTCCGCCTTGGTCACAGGATAAAGCTGATCTTACCGTGAGGACGGAGCGCCTCGTTGTCGAGGATAGCTCTTCGTTCCCGGATTTTTAATGCCTTGTCTGCGCGTCGCAGCTTGTACTCATAGTGACCGATGTAGGTGTCGACCGACTCGTAGCGCATTCGATATACCGCAAAATTCGCCGTCACCAGAATATTCTCGCCCTCGCTTCCGAGCACGCGCACATTCGAGATCATGCGCCGCGTGCGCGAATGAGGATTTTCCGCCCATGCGAATTTGCCAAGCAATTGCTTTACCCGCGATCGGATTCGTACCGCATCATCGGCGATGATGAAGAGAGTATTTCGCGAGTCGCCTTCGGGGACATCGGTGGGAGGCACCTGATAGATGGCATCCTCGGTTAGCAGCTCGAGCCATTCTTCCAATCGCCAGTCGTCGAGCAGCGCGGCTTCATTATAGAGAAGGTCCTCTACTTCACTCCGGCTAGGTAGCGCGTCGGTGCTCATGCCACTCTCCTCACGTTGCCCGCCTGCGGCTCCGTCATCATCCGATTCCATTGCCGCCAAAACGCGCGCATCTGAAGTTCGTCGGTGACCGCAGGATGCTCGCGCTTCATGCCGCGCGAGATGTCCGACCATGCCACTTCACGATTGGCGAAACCGCGCTGACACGATTCCAGCATCTCGACGTCGTCGGGCGTAGCGAATCCTCCCGGCCCGAGAAAGGTCAGGAAGTTGTCGAGCCGAAGCGCGGAGTCCTCCGCACTCTCTTCGATTGGCGCGAGCGACCATGCATTTACTTCCATGTAATCGGGCGAGACCGGAAAGAAGGTGCGCACGGTAATCGCCATGATGTCGTTGATCACCAGATTGGGAAAAATCCCGAGGTTGCGGCTGGTCTCGCAGATGCGCCGCGCGCGCTCCGCCCCGAAGCGCTGATCGAACCGACGCCGGACTTCCTCGAAATGCGCCTTGGTGTTCTCGCCGAAGGGCGGAACCCATCGCGCGATCGGCCTGCCCCAGGCCGCCACGGCCTCGACCACCGCATGGCCATTGCCGAGGTCGACCGCCTTCTGGCGCGGCGGAGCAGTCATATCACGCGTCTTGAAATCGATTCCGGTCTCGGTAAGAAAACCGAAATAGCGCTGATGGGTCGGCAGGCCGTGATAGCCGTCGTAGCTGTTCTCGACCAGCAACTTCCAGTTGGCCCGCGCACTGTATGACTGCTGACCGGCGACGATCTTCATTCCCATTTCGGACTGGTCGGCCACCAAGTCGAGGTACTCACGCGCGCCGGCCAGGTAGTCGTACAAGCTCTCGGCGGATCGATCGAAGCACGCGAAGATGAAACCTCGATAGTTGTCGACCTGAGGCGGCGCGGCGAGCGCCATGTCATCGCGCTTGAATGCGTCGCTATAGGAATCTTCGCTGGGTACGCCGACCAACTGCCCGCGCGAGTTGTAAGTCCACGCGTGATAGGGGCACTGGAAAGTTTTCGCGTTGCCGGATTTTTGCCGGCACACCATCGCGCCGCGATGCGTGCAGGTGTTTTGCAGGACCCGAACCGTGCTGTCGTCGCCGCGCACCAGGATAAGCGGACGCCCCGCGACATTGCGCGAGCGATAGTCACCGGCATGCGGCACTTCCGATTCGTGGCCAACATAGATCCAGCATTTGTCGAAGATGCGGCGGCGTTCCTCGGCGAGGCATTCGGGATCGGTGAACGCGCGGCGATTCACCCGAAACAGTCCCGCTTCCTGATCGTCGATGATGAAGCTTTCAGCCGCTCTATTCATGATGGTTCCCCTCAGCTCGGTTTCGACGGATCCCAGGCCCAGTATTGCGCGATCGCGCCCGCATCGACGCGGAGATCGATGCCCGTGATCATCGCGGCGTCATCCGAGGCGAGAAATGCGGCGGCTTTGCCATAGTCGCTCGGACCGGGCAGCTTTTGCATCGCCACGCGACTGCGAAACGGTCCGAACGCCTGGTTAATGCGCCCGGATTGCTCCGGACTCATCGCTTTGCGGCCCCAGCGCGCGCCGCGCTCGAATGATTCCGATGGATCGGTCGCGGTCGGCGTCAGGCTGTTCACGCGGATGCCGTGCGGGATCAGTTCCATCGCGGCCGAGCGAGTGAAATTCAAAAGGCCGCTCTTGCCGGTGCAGTATGCGATGTTGTTGGGCTCGCCCTGATGGCCTGCGGTCGAGATGATATTGATGATGCTGCCCTTGCGGCGCTGCTCGATCATCAGCTTGGCGGCGTGCTTGGTGAACAGGAACGTGCCGCCGAGGATGATCGCAAGCTGCTGCTGCCACTCATCGAGCGACATGTCGAGCACACCCTTCCGGTTAAAAATGGCGGCGCCATTTACCACGATGTCGATACCGCCAAACGCCTCGCGCGATGCTGCGACCGCGGCGATCACCTGGCGCTCTTCGGTGACATCGCAGGTTGCCGCCAGGGCGCGCGCGCCGGTGCTCTTCAGATAACGCGCGCAGTCCTCGGCATTCTCGCGACGCGAATCGACGCAAACGACCGCGGCGCCTTCGGCGGCAAGACCTTCGGCAATACCACCGCCGATATTGGCGCTGGTGCCGGTAACCAGAGCAACTTTGTTTTCGAGTTTCATGTGACTACTTCGGCGGCGCCGTCAGGAAGCATTTGGTAGAGTTGAAAATCCACGTATCGATGAATTCGGTCTCGGCCGGTTTGCGATGCAGCTCGGACAACGCTCCGGCAAGGCACATCCAGTTGAGGATTTCCTGCTGGCCGCTAGCCTCGACTGTGGATGCCGGATAATTGCGCCACGCGTCATAGTTGCCCGCGCGCAAGGCCTCGAACAGGGTGCGATCGGCGGGCGTATCTGGATAGAGGTAGTGATTCTTTTCGGTAAGAAACGCGTGCGACCATCCTGACGATGCGAGCAACGCGACTCGCCACGGACTCGCCGCCAAGATGCGGG
>DATGKG010000405.1:0-2837 GCA_035294805.1 Binataceae bacterium (SeqCode)
ACTGGCCGTTCCTGCGCGATCGCCGCATCGACGCATATGGGGACCTAGCGCGACGTTTCCGCAGCTAGCTTCGTCGAGCCGTGGCGATTCATCCTCAGCACGCGCGGGTGCGCAACTATCGGATGCCGGCCGAATGGGCGCCGCATCTTGCGACCTACCTCGTATGGCCGCACAACCTCGATACCTGGCCGGGCAAGTTCGAGCCGGTCCAACCCGCGTATGCGAAGATGGCGGCCGCGATCGCCGAGTTCGAGCCGATTCGCGTGCTGGTCAAGAGCGCCGACGAGATCGAGCCGGTGCGCGCGCTGCTTCGAAGCGCCATCAGCAATGCCGAGCTGATGCATCGCGTCGAGTTGATCGTCGAGCCGACCAATGACTCATGGATTCGCGATCACGGTCCGATTTTCGTCAACAAGATTTCCGGCGATGGTCCCGATCAAATCGCGCTCGACTGGATTTTCAATTCGTGGGGCGAAAAATACGGCGCGTATGATCTCGACGATGCGATTCCGCGCAAGCTCGGCGCGCGCTACGCCTTCGAGGTGGTTGAGCCCGGTATCGTGCTCGAAGGCGGCTCCATCGAAGTCAATGGCGAAGGGCTGCTGCTCACCACCGAGTCGTGCCTGCTCAATCGCAATCGCAATCCGCATCTGAGTCAGGCCGCGATCGAAGAATATCTGATGACGTACCTCGGCGTGACGCACGTGCTATGGCTCGGCGACGGGATCGCCGGCGACGACACCGATGGGCACATCGACGACCTCGCGCGCTTCGTCACGCCGCACACCATCGTCACCGTGGTGGCAGAAGATCCGTCGGACGCGAATTACCATGTGCTGCAGGAGAATCTGAAGCGGCTTCATGCGATGCGCGATGAGCATCGCCGGGCGTTTCGAATCGAGACGCTGCCGATGCCGACGCCGGTGGTGTACGACGACACGCGCCTTCCCGCGTCGTACGCCAATTTCTACATCGCCAACGGCGGCGTCATCATGCCGACCTTCGATTGCGAGGCGGATGCGATCGCGATGCGCACTTTGCAGCGGTTGTTCCCGAGCCGTCGCGTCGTCGGGGTACCTTCGATTGATTTGGTGTGGGGCTTGGGCGCGGTGCATTGCCTAACCCAGCAGCATCCGCATCCGGGACGCTAGCTTTCACGCGCTATAAAACGCACCTTCTAACGCACTTTGTAAATTTTACATCCCCTTTTTTGTAAAAAGGAAAATTTACCGATCGTTGGGCTCTCATTTCGCGAGGAATTCCGCGCCATTGCTCGATTCTGGACTTCGGCACGAGATGTGAACTACCACCGTCCCGACTGCTCCTCTTATCCGCTCCTCCTCCGCTTCACTCCTCCCCCAGACCCGCGGTGGGTCGCCGTCAGGCGGCCCACCTCCTATCTTTTAACTGACCATCGATTCAGCCGGTGCTATGTTTTGAGCCGCAAACAGGCGCGGCCGTAGATAATTCGATGGCTGATCTAGTTCATCCTTAATCTTTGAAATTTGATCTGAAATGATTGGGGCGAGACGAAGTTCTCGGACACGAATGTCATGCAGACCGGGAAGATGCTGAAATGCGAAAACAAAGCCACTTAGTCGTGGAAATTATGGAGATATTTCGACTCGGGACGCTACGCTGGAATAATTCGCCCGCACTGGGTAGCGCAAACAAACCCATTGACGGCAACCTCACGCAATATTCTTAAATTCAATTGACATCTTGACATAGTTAATTTTACAATTAATCCGCATTTATGGCGATGCGGCCTTTAATCCTCAAATGCCCCTCCTGCAATGGCGACCTCGCCGTCGCCAAGCTCCATTGCCATTCGTGCGAGATCACGGTCGAGGGCGACTTCAGCATCCCGGCGCTGCTCAGGCTCAACCGTGCGCAGCTCGACTTCGTCGAGGTCTTCCTGAAGAACCGAGGCATCATTCGCGAGGTCGAACGCGAGCTCGGCGTTTCGTACCCGACCGTGCGCGCGCGTCTCGACGAGGTCCTCGGCGCTATCGGATTCAACCTCACGCCGACGCCACAAGACGGCCACAATCAGCGCGAGGTTTCCGACAACTCCGCGATGCGTAACCGCCGCGCGATCCTCGAGCAACTCAGCGCCGGAAAAATTTCCGCCGAAGACGCGATGCGCGCCCTCGGCACGATCAAACTCCGCAACCGGGAAAAATCTGAACGGGAGGAACCTGACGATGGATAACATCAGGCTGAGCGATGTCGAGGCGATCCGCATTATGCGGGTGGGCGGCAACCTTCGCGTGCGAGGCATCACCTCCGGCAACACTTCGCTGCAATGCGACACCGAGCCGCAAATTCGTCGTGTCGAGAATCGATGCGAGGTCCTCATCGCGGGCAACGCCACCATCGAGGTCACGTCCGGCGTCGCGCTGGAGATCCTCGAATGTGCCGGGAACCTCGATGTCGAGGACATCGCCGCGCCGCTCTCGCTCGGCCGCGTGCGCGGCAACCTGCGCGCGCGTCGTCTCGGCTCCATCGCGATTCACGGCGAGGTCGGCGGCAACATGACGCTCGAGGACGCGCAAGCGCTCGAGGGCGAGCAGGTCAACGGCAACCTGCGCGTCGAGGGCGCGTGTTCCATCAAGGTTCGCAACGTCGCGGGCAACGCCGACTGCGGCACCATCGAGGGCGAGGTGAGCTTCGCCGATGTGCGCGGACGCCTGCGCGTTTCGGTCGCGGGTCCCGTCAAGGCGAATCGCGTCGCGGGCAAGCTCGAAGTGCAGGGCGTCGCATCGCTTCACGCCGAAAGCGTCGGCAGCAAGCTCAAAGCGATCGAGGTCGCGGGCGATGTTGCGATCGGCAAA
>DATGKG010000406.1:0-3547 GCA_035294805.1 Binataceae bacterium (SeqCode)
CTGTTTTTCTTCGACGCCATCTCGCCGGGAAGTCCGTTTTTCCTCCCGCGTGGCGCGACCATATACAACGAGCTGGTCGCCTACGTGCGCCGGCTCTACACGCGCTATGGATTTACCGAGGTGATCTCGCCGCAGATTTTCCGCAACGAGCTGTTCAACACCTCGGGGCATTGGGAATTTTTCCGCGAGAATATGTTTCTTACGCCGGATCCCGAAAGCGATCGCGGCAACGTTGTCGACACCAGTTCCGAAGGATGGCGCGTCGGCTACGGCGTCAAGCCGATGAACTGCCCGGGCCATCACATAATGTATCGGTCGGAGAAGCGCTCGTATCGCGACTTGCCGATTCGCTTCGCGGATTTTGGCCGGCTCCATCGTAACGAGCGCTCGGGCACCCTGCACGGACTGGACCGCGTGCGCTCGCTGGTACAGGACGACGCGCATGTGTACTGCACTGAGGACCAGATCGAATCCGAGGTCGATTTGAACCTGCGAATGGTTCACGACGTCTACTCGGCGCTCGGTTTCGACCACATCGAATTCAAAGTTGCGACGATGCCGGAGCAACATATGGGCACCGAGGCGCAATGGCGATCGAACGAAGCGCGACTCGGGGATTCGCTAACCCGCAACGGTTTCGCATGGGAGATAAATCCTGGCGAGGGCGCTTTCTACGGACCGAAGATCGAGATCTACGTGCCCGACGCGCTAAAGCGTAAGTGGCAGGTCGCCACGATTCAGCTCGACTACGCAGCGCCGGAACGGTTTGGGCTCACCTACACTGCCGGCTCCGGCACCGAGGAACGACCCGTAGTGATTCATCGCGCGATCCTCGGATCGCTCGAGCGCTTTATCGGCGTGTTGATCGAGCATACCGGCGGCGTGCTGCCCTTCTGGCTCGCGCCCGAGCAGGTCCGCGTGCTGTCGCTGAGCGAGAAGGTCGAGGTCTACGCGAACGAGTTGAGCGATTCGATCAAGAAGGCGGGCTATCGCGCGACCGCCGACATCCGCAACGAGAAGCTGGGCTTCAAGGTGCGCGATGCCGAGCTGCAAAAGATCCCATACATGATAGTGGTCGGCGAGCGCGAAGCCGAAGCGCGTTCGGTATCGGTCCGCCTGCTGCGCGGCGCCAAGAACGAATCGATGTCCATCGAAGGATTGATGGAACGGCTTAAGGCCGAGCCGCTCCCCACATGATTATTTTTACGATGCGGCGTTAGCCGCAGGAGGTGCGTTATTCGCCGAGATTTCAGAACCCCGCCATCACGAGAACCCGCGATCAAGGTCAACAACCAGATCCGCGCCACCGAGGTCCGCGTCATCGACGTCGACGGCTCCCAGGTCGGCATCCTGCCCTTGCGCGAAGCCATCCGCGTCGCGGAAACCAAGGGACTGGACCTGGTCGAGGTGTCGTCCAATGCGCAGCCGCCGGTCTGCCGTATCACCGATTTTGACAAATATCGCTACGCGCAGAAGAAGAAAGCCCACGATTCCAAAAAGGGCTCGACCGCCAGTACGGTCAAGGAAGTGAAGATCGGCGCGCGCACCGATACCCATGATGTGGACTTCAAAGTAAAGCACATCAGGCGCTTTGTTGAGGAAGGCAACCGTGTTAAGTTGTCGGTTTCGTTCCGCGGACGTGAGATTACTCATCCGGAACTCGGACGCGCGCTGATGGACCGGATCATTCAAGCGGTGACAGACGTTGCGGCGCCGGAAAGCCTCCCTCGGATGGAAGGGCGCAACATGTCGGTTCTGCTGACGCCGCGTTAGAAACCGCTGCGGAAAATTTGATTAGATAAAGGCGGGCCCGTATGCCCAAAATGAAAACCAATCGCGCTGCTGCAAAGCGCTTTCGAGTCACGGCCAGCGGCAAGGTCAAACACAAGAAGGCCTACGCTCGCCATCACGCATGGGCCAAGAATCGCAAGCAGAAGCGCCATCTGCGTCAGGCCGGGGTCCTCACGGACGTGCAGGCTTACAAAGTTCGGGTGCTGATACCCTACGTGAAGTAACGTATACTTTTCGCTGCCAAATCTGGAATAAGGAAGCTTAGCCGATGCCTCGCGCCAAAGGCGGACCGAAGACTCGCCGCCGCCATAAACGACAACTCGAGTTCGCCTCCGGCTTCGTTGGCGGACGCGGACTTTACAAGCAGGCCCGCAATACTTTCGAGAAGGGCCTGACCTACGCCTATCGCGATCGCAAGCAGAACAAGCGCGACTACCGCACGCTCTGGATCGCGCGCATCAACGCGCTCACCCGCGAGTTCGGCATGTCCTACAGCCGTTTCATCGACGGGCTGAACAAGGCGGGCGTGGAGATCGATCGCAAGATCCTCGCGGTACTGGCGCTGGAGCGCGATAGCTTGTTTACCGAGTTGGTGCGCATCGCGAAGGATGCGCTCGGGCAGAAAGAAGCGGCCTGAGCCAAGCACCTTCGGGTCCGCACCTTGAAACCATGTGGCAATCGCCACATGGTTTTTTATTTGATGAACGGCGACGAATGAAACTTTCGATCAAACGGATCATCATGTTTACGCGCCAACTCAATGCGATGGCGGCCTTCTATCGCGACGTGCTCGCATTGAAGCAGACCGCGGACGAGCCCGGCTGGAAGGAATTCGCGGCCGGCGGATGCAACATCGCGCTTCATCGCGGAACTTCGGAAGTCGGGAGCAGACCGCCGAAAATGGTCTTCTATTCCGACGACGTAGCCGCGACGCGCGATGCTCTCCAACTGCGCGGCGCATCGATGGGCAAAGTGAAATCGGGAAGTGGCCTCGATCTGTGCGAAGGGCGCGATCCCGACGGCAATCCATTCCAAATCTCGAATCGGAGATAGTTTCAGTGCGAGAAGAACTTGAGAAAATTCGCGTTCGCGCGATGAGCGAGCTGTCCGACTCCGCGACCGATGAGCAAATCGAAGCGGTGCGCGTGCGCGTCCTCGGCCGCTCCGGCGAGCTGACCGAAATTATGCGCGGGATGCGCAATGTGCCTCACGAAGAGCGCCCCGCGATGGGCCAACTCATCAACCAGATCAAGCGCGAGGTCGAGGTGCGCATCGAAAATTTGAAGCTGGTGCTCAAGCGCGCAGAGCTGGAGCGCTCCCTGGCTGACCAGCGCATCGATGTGACACTACCCGGAATGCGCATCGAGCGCGGCCACATCCACCCCATCACGCAGATGCTCGAACGGATGCTCGACATATTCGTTTCGATGGGATTCGAAATCGAGATGACGCAGGACATCGAGGACGACTTCCACAACTTCCAGGCGCTCAACTTTCCGCCCGACCATCCCGCACGCGAGATGCAGGATACTTTCACGGTCGACGGCGGGATGCTGCTGCGATCGCATACGTCCAACGGCCAGGTCCGCGTTATGGAGAAACGCAAGCCGCCGCTCGCCGTGGTATGCCCCGGGCGATGCTACCGGCGTGACGAGGTTTCGGTGCGCTCGCTCCCGATGTTCACCCAGATTGAAGGCTTCATGGTTGATGTGACCGGCAAAGTCACGCTCGCGCATCTCAAGGGGGTGCTGAGCGA
>DATGKG010000407.1:0-8523 GCA_035294805.1 Binataceae bacterium (SeqCode)
GTGATGTTGAAGTACTTCGGGACCAAGCCGCGCACCTGCGAACTCGCGATCGAGAGTGCCGGCAAGGAAGTCTTTCATCAGACGCTGGTGCTCGCGCCGCGCGAACAGATCATGGTTCCGTTCGGCCCGCTGACTGCCGGAGGCCTCGTACACGCGCAAATTTTAAGCGGCGACGCGCTTGACGCCGACAACGATCGCTACGCGTATGCGTCGGTGGATAGCGCCGCGCGCGTGCTCGTGCTGTCCCCCGATGCGACGGTGCGCGATGATCTCGCGCGGGTGCTGCTCGCGGAGAACAGCAACTTTGTCATTGCGACGGCCGACCCGGCGAACTTCAAGAGCGACGAGCATTTCGCGCTCGTCGTGATGCACGACTGCTATGTCGTCGGCATCAACGCGCAGTCGACGCTGCTGGTTTTTCCTCCCGCGACCGCGCAGGTCCCGGGCTTGCGCATCATCTCAACCGCGCCCACCGCGATGATGACCAATCAGGGCCGCACCGACGCCAGTGCGACGCCGACGCTGCTCGACTCGACGCGCACGCTCGCCGTACCCGAATGGATGACGGTGAAGGCGCTCGGCAATGCTGCTGCGGCACACGAAACGCTACCGCTCGCAGCGTTCGGAGCGCTGCCCTCGGGCCAATTTGGAATCATCGCCTTCGATGTCCGCGACCATCTTCTGCTCGATCCCGATCGCCTTGATGCGCTGGTAGCGATGGTCGATCTGGTGCGCGAACTCACCGCGCCGACGCAATTGCGCATCGTGTCGACTGGAACCTACCTCGCGATGCCCGAGCCGACCGACGCCAAGATCACCGCGCCCGATGGCAGCGTCATTTCGGCCTCGCGCGATAAGTGGGGCCGGTTGCACATTCGTCCGCTGCAGCCGGGGCGCTACTCGATCGATTCTGCGAACGAACGCACCCAGATCTATGCGAACTACTACGATGCTTTCGAGTCCGATTTGACCGCGCTTGCTGCGCCATCTTCCCCTGCACCAAAAAAAGCTGCGCACGGTGCGGAGTCGGTTTCGGCGCCGAAGCAGGTGCAGCCGCTCTCGATGCTGCTGATCATCTTTGCGGTCATTGCGATCGTGCTGGAGTCCGGTCTGCTGATGCGCAATGCGAATCGATGGGGGATGCGGCATGTTTGAGCGTCCCGTTCTCCTGTTCCTTTTGTTCGCCGCGCCGCTCGTCGCGTTTCCGGGACTCATCGCGATGCGCCGCGGAAAGATTTGGGCCGGACTTAGCGCTGCCGCGCTGCGTGTGTTCGCGTTCGCCGCGTTGGTCTTCGCGCTGAGCGGATTCGGGATACCGACGCCGATGGCCGCTCGCCAGGTGGAAACCGTCGCGCTCATCGATCAGTCGCGCTCGATCGCGCCGGATCAGCTGGTCTGGATGCGACTGAAGGTTCAGGAACTCGCGCGCGCGAGCGGGATCAGCGATCGGCTTGCGGTGCTGGGCTTCGGGCGCCAGGTCCGGATGCTCGCGCCGATGAACGATCCGCGCCTCGTCACGATCCCGCCGCTTAAGGCTGATTCGGGCGCGACCGATATCGCAGACGCGCTCACCGCAGCCGATGGACTCTTCTCGCCCGAGGCCGACAAGCGGATCTTCATCCTCAGCGACGGCAACCAAACGAGCGGCGATGCGGCGGCGGAGCTTCCGGCGTTGGTCGAGAATAAGGTCCGCGTTTTTTCCGCGGCGCCTCCGGTCTCCGTCACCCAGCGCGTCGCGCTGACCGGCTTTGAGGCGCCCGGCGCGGTGCGCACCAACCAGCGCTTCACATTTCATATAGCGATTGAGAGCGAGACGCCGCAGCCGGTCAAAATCAATCTTGAGTTGCTCAGCGATAGCGAGCCGGTCGGTGGCCAAACCGTCGAGTTGAAGCCCGGCCTCAATCGCTTCGAGCTTCCATATCGCATCGATCAGCCCGGCGCGTATGTGATGGGCGCGCGGCTGCGCACTCCTGCTTCGATGGTCGCGCTGAATTCACAAGCTGAAGCCGCGTTGACGGTCATGGCGCCCTCGCAAATCCTGGTCGCGGGAAGCGCGCCGCCGGAGAGTCTGCTGAGCGCGCTCAAGCTGCGCCAGTACAATGTCACCGTGACCTCGCCGCGCAGTCTGCCGACGCGGCCGGAAAATTATCTGCCTTATCAGGCGGTGGTCCTTTCCGATGCGAGCGTCGCGACGCTTAGCAATGCGTCGGCGACCGCGCTCAATCGCTACGTCTCCGATTTCGGCGGCGGGCTGATCGTCACCGGTGAGACGCTGCGCGATGAGCGCTTCGCGGGGACGCCGCTGGAAAAGACTCTTCCGGTGAAGTTCCAGGCGCAACCGCCGCCGCCCTCGCGCGAGCCGATCGCGGTGTTCCTGTGCATCGATCGCAGCAATTCGATGAGCTACGACTCGCGTTATCCGGCAGTGCGCGACGGTGAGCGCATCCGCTACGCGAAGGCTGCGGCGATCGCGCTGATGCGCCAACTCGATGACACGGATTTCGCGGGAGTTATCGCATTCGATTCGCAGCCGTATATCCTCGGGCATCTGGCGCCGCTCGGCGAGGATCGCGCGGAGCTGGAAAATCGCATCGAGCGGCTGGAACCCGGCGGTGGCACCGACTTCAAGGACGCGCTCGAAATCGCGCAGCGCGAGATCCTCGACAGCAAAATCGCGGTGCGCCAAATTTTCCTGCTCACCGACGGCGACACCAATCGCCAGTACCACGACCACGATGCGCTCATCGCGGATTTCGCCGCGCAGCATATTCCCGTCTCGACAATTCGTATCGGTCCCGATCTCGCTAATCTGCGCCTGCTACAGGATTTCGCACAGGCGACCGGCGGCACGTTTTATCGGGTGCAGGACATCGAGAAGCTGCCGCTGCTGCTGGTGGGCCTCACCCGTGAGGCGATGAATCGGCGCAAGCAGGGCCGCTCGGAACTGGAAGCAGGCGGGCCGAGCGGGATTCTCACCGGCATCGACATCAAGGAGATGCCGCCGATCGACTATTACGCATCGACGGTTCCCAAAGATGGCGCGCAGGTGCCGGTCAAGATCACGCGGCATGACAGCTCGGCGCCGCTGCTCGCGGCATGGCAGTACGGACTGGGCCGCGCGGTCGTGTTCACCGCCGATCCCGATTCACTCGCGACGCTGAGCTGGATTCGCTGGAACCGGTACGCGGAATTTTGGTCGCAACTGGTGAATTGGGCGATGCGCCAGGGCGACGCGGGTCCATTTTCGCTGCGCGTGGAGACCGCTTCAGATGGCGGACTGCGCGTCGAAGCGGAGAAGGCCGACAACGGTCCGGTATCGAATCTGGTTCTGCGCGTAACGGGCACCGGCCGCGCGATGGACGTGCCGATGACGCAGACCGACGCCGCGCTCTATCGCGGCGATCTCGGCCAGTTGCCGCGCGGCAAGTATACGGCGGCGCTCATGATCAAAGGGGGCGACACCGAGCGCGTGCTGATGCAGCGCGAGTTCGCCTCGACCGGCAGGCCGGCGGCGGATGCGGACGAGGTGCGAATCCGTCCGCGTAACCTCGCGCTGCTCCGCAACCTCGCGACCGCGACGGGCGGTGCGATGGATGCGCCCGTAGCCGAAATCCTCAAACCTACTGGTGCGCTCATCACCGTGCATCGCAGCGCGGAGCCGCTCTTGCTGCCGCTTGCGATCGTGCTGTTCCTCGGCGAAGTATTCATCAGAAGGCGTTTTCTCGGTGACTGATTCGCGTAGCGGATGAGGAACTTATGGCGCGACGATTTCCTCTGCTCGGATTGAGCATAGCGTTGTTGCTGCTACCGGCGGTTGCGTATGGACAGGCAACGCAGCGCGACATCGACGCGTTCGCGAAATCGACCCTGGTGTACATCGCGACGGTGCGCAAGGACGGCAATCAAAGCCGCTCGACGCCGGTGTGGTTCACCACCACCCCCGACCACATCCTGCTGATCGAGACGGATCCGGATTCGTGGAAGGCGAAACGTATCCGGCGCGGCAGCCCGGCGATGATCTGGATCGGCGCGGTCGATGGTCCCGCGTTCATCGGCAAGGCTGAGATCACGAAGGATGCGGCGGTCGAGACGCGCATCATCACGGATTATCCGCAGAAGTATCTAATGGCGCGGATGGGCATTGCTAAGCCGACTCAGGAAAAATTCGACAGCGGGAAAATCGTCGCGATCAAGATCACGCCGGTGCGCGATTTGCCGGAGAATTTCGTCAGTCAGCCGGCCACGCCCGCTCCGAGCCTTGAGGCGGCGCCTCCGGCCACGTCCGCGGCGCACTAGGGCAGGCGTTCCCATCATGGATAGGAGCGCCAAGATGCGCCGCGAGTGTGCGAACATGGTGTCTGACCGTGGTTAGATTTTTCACAGGTGCGCAATTCCTCACATCAGACGCAGCGCGATAAAATAGCTCAAATGGCGACTCCGACCACTTCGCTTCCCCCGACTTCGATACTCATCCGCAGAGCATTAACGCGAAAGTGCCCGGTGTGCGGGCGGGGCGCCATTTTCGTGACGCATTTCCACATGAATCGGGAATGCCCGAGCTGCCATGTGACGTTCTGGAAGGATCCGGGCGAGTCGCTCGGCGCGATGTACGTCGACTACGCGGTGGCGACCGTCGCGTTTCTCATCGCGTGGATGGTGCTTGACTTCACCACGAAGCTGTCCGATCCAGCGCAGGTCGCGATCGTCGCGCCGATCGCCGTCGCCGCCATCCTCATCTGCTATCCGCTGTCGCGCAGCATCTGGACGGTGCTGGTTTATGTTTCGGGCGGTATCGAAAAGCCGAAGATGCGCGCTATCCGAGGCGGCAAGGCGATGTGACTAATTCTGCGCGACTATTGGGCGTCGGGCGCGCAGCCGTTGATTGAGGTCTCCCAGCCGTTCGGCTGCTTTCGCGAGGGTCTCATCGCTCTTGGAGAAGGTGAATCGAATCTTGCGCTTCCCCAACTCCGGACGCCGATAAAAACTCGACCCTGGAACTGCCGCCACACCGACCTGATCGAGCAGGAAATCCGCCGCGGCGAAATCGTCGCCAAAGCCCAGATGCCCGATGTCCGCGATGATGTAGTACGCGCCCTGCGGCGAGCGGCATTTGAGTCCTGCGCCATTTAACGCGTTAAGCAGCGTCGCGCGCTTGCGCTCGTACATCGCGGCGAGGTCAGCATAGAACTTTGCCGGCAGTTTGAGCGCCGTCGCACCCGCCTCCTGCAGCGGATGTGGCGCGCCGACGGTCAGGAAGTCGTGCACCTTGCGAATAGCCGAGGTCAGTCGCTCGGATGCGATGGTATAGGCGAGCCGCCATCCGGTGATAGAAAATGTTTTCGACAGCCCGCTGATCGTAACCGTACGGTCAGCCATCCCGGGCAGACTCGCGATCGAGAGGTGCTGTGCGCCTCCATAGATGATGTGCTCGTAAATTTCGTCGGTGATAGCGAGCGTATCGTGGCGCTGACATAGCTCGGCGATCATCTCCAGCTCGGCCCTGGAGTAAACCTTGCCGGTCGGGTTATGCGGCGTGTTGATGATAATGGCCTTGGTGCGGCGGGTAAATGCGGCCTCCAGCTCCTTGCGATCGATAGAAAAGTCAGGGTCGCGCAGCGTGATGAAGCGGGCAGTTGCGCCAGATAGCGTCACATCGGGACCGTAGTTCTCATAGAACGGCTCAAAGATGATGACCTCGTCGCCCGGATTGATTACGGCCAGGAGCGTGGCGATCATCGCTTCGGTCGCACCGCAGGTCACCGTGACGTTCTTATCCGCATCGCACTCGATTTTGTTATACGAACGCACCTTCGCGGCGATGGCCGCGCGGAAGTTGGGCGACCCGTGCGTGATGGCGTACTGGTTGTAATCCTCGTCGATGGCGCGCTTGGCGGCTTCCTTTATTTCGGTCGGCGCGGGGAAATCGGGGAAACCTTGCGCGAGGTTGACGGCGCCGTTACGAAGCGCCCGGCGCGTCATTTCACGGATGACGGATTCAGTGAAAAGTCTGGTCTTGTGGGAGACGTCTGTCGGCATCGCCACGCCAGTCTATGCGCGGACTAGGCCGCGCGCAAAACGCCCGATAGTTGAGGAATTTTGGAGCGCGATGCGCCTATCGGCGCGCGTGTGCTACCGGAACCGCTTCCTCGGCGACGGCTTCCTCGAGCAGCCCTGCGCCCTGCTTGAGACGCCATTCGTCGATGACCTCGACGTTGAAACGCCAGTCGCTACCGATTTTGAATCCAGGCAGCTGCCCCTTCTTGAGGAGGCGATAGATGGTCGACCGATGAACGCGGAGATAGTCGGCTAGTTCGTTAACGGTGAGAACTTTGGGCGCGGCGGCCATATTTGATAGGTTCCTTTTAGGTATTTCTACCCTAATCTTAAGCAGTTAAAGACTGTTTATCTCGCCAAACCCGCCAATCCGCCCAACCGCCCCGTATCCCTCCTGAGGAGTCTAGTACTGCATATGTGTACCATAATGAGACAATCGTGGCCATAGATAGCAAGAAGCATCTTTTAGGCCTATTTCGTGCCTATCCGAACAAATGTTTCGCTTCCGATTGCAGCTCAGCGCGATGCGTCGGGTGCGCGATCGCGATCAGTTCCGCGGCCCGCTCGCGATGATTCTTGCCGAGCAGCCGCGCGACACCATACTCCGTTATCACCGTGTCGGCGAAATAGCGCGGTACAGTTACCAGCGCGCCGGCCTCCAGTTGTGGGACAATTCGGGACACCGCGCCCTCCAGCGCTGTGGATTGCAGCAATGTGATAGCGCGGCCTCCTTTGCTCAGAAATGCGCCGATATGCGTTTCCGGCTGACCTCCGGTGCCGTTGATCATGCGCGCGCCGGTGACCGTCTCCGAGTTGATTTGGCCTGTCAGGTCGATGCTTAGCGCATTATTGATTGAGGTTTGCTTGTGATTGGAGCGAATCACGCCGATATCGAGGACGTACTCGGGGTCGTACAACTCGAAAGCCGGATTGTTATCAATGATCGCCAAATCCACCGGATCCGATCCCGACCACGCGTTCGCGATTGCCTTTCCCTTGTGGATAGTTTTGCGACGTCCATTGATGATGCCCACATCGACCAGCTTCGCGATGCCGGGGGCGACCATCTCCGTATGCAGACCGAGGTCGTTCTTCCGGTCGAAAGCGCCCATCCGCGGCATCTGCGAGGAGGGATCGCCGACCCCAATCTGGATGGTCGCGCCATCCTCCAGCACCTCGCTCAAATAGCCCGCGATCGTGCGATATTCCTCGGGCGGGTCCGCGACGCCCATCAGTACCCGGAGGTCCTGCAACGACATCCGCGCGAGGTAATGGATAATCGGGGCGATGCGCTCAGCGCCGACCTCCTCCATAACGCGCTTGACGCCCGTGCGCTTGTCGTCGTCCATTTTCGCCAGCTCGCGATCGATGGCGCCGAGGTCGGGCGGCGGCGGAGTGCCATCCACGAAGTATGCGAACTCGTTGACGTGCATATAGACGTCGCCATGGGTGCGGGTCAGCGTCGCGTCCACCTCAGCGATGGCCATCCGCGCCCGGCGGACATACATCCGCTTGTTCCATTGATGCGGGCCGAAGCTGACGAAACCGTGCTCGTTGGGCGGCGTGACATTCACGAAGGTGATGTCGATGGGCTTGGCATCGGCCGCGCGCTCGTCGAGCGCTTTGAAATTGTTCGAGAGCAGATTCGGAAGGTACGAGGCGCGCCTCGCATCATGCGTCGGGCGTCCGAGGTTGCCGATGAACAGCTCGAACTCGATGCGAAATATCGCGCTGAGGTCGCGGCTGAACCAACCCGGGTCGACCAGCGGCGAGGTTAGGCGCAGGTCGATCAACCCGCCGATGTCGTTGGCATGCGCGCCCAAGGCACGCTGCATCGTCAGACCCGCGGCGAGTGGGAAGTGAACGCGCATCCCGGGTTTGACCAGTGCCGCGGCTTCATCGGTCGAGATGCGGCGCGATTCATAATGTTGCTTCCAATCCATTGTACGATCCCCCGAAATGACGCGAAGATTCGCGCGAAGATTCAAAGGATCGTAGTTATCTCGAAATTTGGTCGCCTACCAACCGAAGCTGGCGGAAGAGCAGCATTTGTCGTTGCAATCCATAGGAGCGAAGGAAATGATGCGCGAGATGGACGAACCGCAACTTGAGTTGCGCGAACGAGGCGGATGAATTGAAGAGTGCTCTCATTGTCGGCGGTACCGGTCCCAGCGGACCCTTTCTCGCAAACGGACTGCGCGACCGCGGATACGCGGTTACGATTCTACATCGTGGGACTCACGAAATTCCCGAGATTGGGCCCGATATCGAACACATTCATGCCGATCCGCATTTTCGCGAGACCCTTGATCACGCCATCGCGGGACGCACCTTCGATGTCGTGATCGCCACGTACGGACGCATACGCATCATCGCCGAAGCGCTCGCCGGCAAGACCGGACAGTTCATCGCAATCGGAGGCTTCCCGGCTTACCGCGGCTACTTCGATCCTTCGGTCAATTTTCCAAC
>DATGKG010000408.1:0-13791 GCA_035294805.1 Binataceae bacterium (SeqCode)
ATCGATATCGAAGTTGTATAGGGACAGCGCGCGCGCTTTGACTTCGCGATCGTGATCGCGCACACGCTTTTCGGCCGCAGCCGGCGTGAGTTTTTCGATTTCGATGATGTTGCGCACGCGCACCGGCAGCGAGGCCATCGCGCGCACGCGCAATGCGCATCCGTTGGCCGGCATCAGTTGCGCGCCGGAGCTGCTCGCGAAGACCACGCGATCCCGCGCCATTTCCTTGAACAGCGACGCGCGCAGGAACGCACGCAATCGATCGGCATCGACCTTCGGCCGCTCCCAGAAATGCGGCTGGCGTTCGTCGATGATCAAAAACTGATCGGAGTCGACGTTGTACTCGCGCGAGGCCGCGCTGATCATCTCGCTGCGCCCGATATAGCGGTACCCGAGTGCATCGGCGGCGAGTTGCCCGAGTTGATCGCCGCGGCTGCCGAGCTGCTGGTTGATTGCGATTATCGCCATCGCGCACCCCAAGCCGGAAGATTTTCAAGCCCCACGCAATCTTAGGGTGCGGGTTTCGCCTTGCGCAAACGAAAGGTGGAAAGGCGCGGCGCGGATGAGTAGGATTTCGGCTCTCGCAAGCCGCCGGCACTCGCCGCGCGGCAAATTCTCTTGTAGCGGCGCCGCTTGCGGCGCCGTTGGGAGACGTGATGGCGCAGAAGACGAAACGGCCGAACCTACTCGGCGGCCAGCAGATAAATCCTCAAGCGGTGCGAGGCGATATGAGCGCCGCGGAGCTGATCGACAGCGCTTTCCTCGCGTACAACGGGCGGCGTCTGCGCGAGGCGTGCCGGCTGTTCGCCGAAAAGATCCTCGAACCCGACGTGACCGTCGGCATGAGCGTGACCGGCGCGCTGACGCCCGCAGGACTCGGCATGTCTTGCCTCATCCCGCTCATCGAAAATGGTTTCGTCGATTGGATCGTTTCGACCGGCGCGAACCTTTATCACGACACCCACTTCGGCATTGGGCTGAAGATGTTTCAGGGTTCAGCCGATGCCGATGACGTCGCGCTGCGCGATCAGGGCGTAGTGCGCATCTACGACATCTTCTTCGATTATCACGTGCTGCTTTCGACCGACGCGTTTTTTCGCGAGGTCGCGCGCAATCCGGAATTTCAACATCCGATGGGCAGCGCGGAATTCCACTATCGAGCCGGGCGCTATGTTGCGGAGCGCGAGCGCGTGCTGAAGCTGTCGCGCCGCTCGCTGCTGGCGGCCGCCTATCAGCATGCGGTGCCGATCTACACCTCGTCGCCAGGCGATTCGTCGATCGGCATGAACCTCGCGCTGCTCGAGTTGGAAGGCGCCGCCTTGCGCATCGATCCGCTCACCGACGTGAACGAGACCGCGTCGATTGTGTATGCCGCAAAGAAGAGCGGCGGCAAGAGCGCGGTGTTCATCCTCGGCGGCGGCTCGCCGAAAAACTTCGTGCTGCAGACGGAGCCACAGATTCAGGAAGTGATGGGCGTCGCGGAGAATGGCCACGACTACTTCCTGCAGGTCACCGACGCGCGGCCGGATACCGGCGGTCTCTCGGGCGCGACGCCCTCGGAGGCGGTGAGCTGGGGCAAAATCGATCCCGACAAGCTGCCCGATTCTGTCGTATGCTATGTCGATTCGACCGTAGCGCTGCCGCTCATCACCGCGTACGCGCTCAACAAGCGCAAGCCACGCAAGCCGCGGCGATTGTACGAGCAGCGCGAGAAAATGCTGGCGGAATTGACGTCGGCATATGAGAAGGTTCGCAAGAAGCGGCTGGCGCGCGGCGAATCCTAGTTGGGTAGAATGAAGAGCATCAGCGATTCGACGAGGCGTGGCCGCGTGATTCGATCTATCAAAAATACGGTGACGGGTGATCTGGATTTAACGCGCGAGGTCGAATACGCGCGCAAGGCAGCGGTCGCGGCGGGCGAAATCCTGCTGCGCTATTACGGCACCCACTACGAGATCGGATCCAAGGGTAAAAACAATCCGGTCACCATCGCGGATACCGAGGCCGATAGCGCGATCAAGGCGATTCTCACCCACGCGTTTTCCGATTACGGGTGGCTGTCGGAGGAAACCGTCGACAACGATGATCGCCTGTCAAAGCAGCGCGTATGGATCGTCGATCCGCTCGACGGCACCAAGGAGTTCATCAACAAGGTGCCGGAATTCTGCGTCGCGATCGGGCTCTCGGACAACGGCGAACCAGTTGTAGGAGTTAGCTATAATCCGATCACGAATGAAATGTTCTGGTCCGCACGCGGGATGGGATGTCATCTGGGAGACCATCGCGTGCACGTCACCAAAACCGCCGCGCTCAAGGGCGCGAGTGTGCTCGCGAGCCGCAGCGAAACCACGCGGGGCGAATGGGAAGTCTTCCAAGGGATGTTGGTGGCGGTGCCGACCGGCAGCGTCGCCTACAAGCTTGCGATGGTCGCGGGAGGAAAGGCCGACGCGACGTTCACGCGCTCACCCAAGAACGAATGGGACATCGCATCGGGCGCCGCGCTCATCATCGAGGCGGGCGGCAAGATGACCGACATCGACGGCCATCCGATGACCTTCAACAAAAAGGTCACGAAATGCGCGGGACTCATCGCATCGAATGGCATTCTGCACGACCAGCTGATGGAAGTCGCACCGCATCACAAGACCCTCGCGAAGAAGTAGTGGCGATGCTCCCACTCTCATTCGTCCGTCGCGATTCTCGCATCGCAGCCAATGCGAGAATCGCGCCGGACCCCTTCTCTCGCTTAGCGAGAGAAGGCACACAGAAAAGGATCAACCGGCGGCCGCTGTCACGGTCCGCGCGGACGTCGTTCTTCCCTTGCCGGTTTCGGGCAGCAAATACATGCATACGATCGGCAGGAACTGGAAGACCAAGAAGAACATCATCACGTTGCGAAGTCCGATCGATGCTGCCAGCGCACCGCCAACAATCGGCGATACGAACGCACCCGCATAGCCGACCGACCATACGAACGCGAGCGCGACGCCCATCTTCTCGGGCGTCATGCCCGGCAGTTCCATCACCAGCGTCGTGACCGCCGCGAGCGATCCCGCGGCGCCGATACCGACCAGCACCAGCGAAGCGCGAATCAGCATCGGATCGGGAAACATGATGGCGCCCAAACATCCGAAAAACGTGCAGATCGCGACCGGCCATAGAAACGGCTTGCGCAAACCCGTCATGCCGGTGCCCATCCCTCCGCCGAGCGCGGCGAAGATGCCGGTGAGCGGCAGCACCGACGTCATTGAGGATGCTTCCGCCAACCCGAGTCCGCGAAAAGTGCTGAAGTAGGTCGGCAGGAACGCAGTGTAGAGTTGGAAGACCCACATGCCGCCGAACAGTCCGGCCGCGATGAGTAAAATCTCGCGACGCTTTGCCACTTCGCCGAGTGCGGAGCCGCTGCGATCTCCCGCCGCTCCGGCTGTAGCGGCCTCCGCGATCTGGGTGCGGCGCTCGCGACCGAAAATCGTCCACGCCAAAGCGACGACTGCGCTGATTAACCCATAGTCGCGCAGTACCACCAGCCACGACGATCCGACCGCGAGATAAAGCGGCGCCGTCAGCTGAAATACCGCGAAGAGTCCGACATAGCCGAACAGCGCGCTGATCATATTGATGTATGGCCATTCGTGCTCGCCGAACCATTGCATGACCAACGCGCCGGGCGGCGCGATGAGAACGCCGTAGCCGACGCCCTCGAGCACGCGCCAAAAGAGCAGTTGCGCAAAGCTGGCCGAGTAGCCGCTCAGGATTTGCGCGATCGCCATCAGCCAGATGCCCACCAGGAGCGCGCGCATGATGCCGAGTTTCTCCATCACGACCGCACCCGCCATTGAGAAAATCGCGATGCAGAGCGCGATGATCGAGATGATTCCGCCTGCGCTGGCGAGCGAGATGTTCAGGCTTTTGCTGATCGGTTCAAGCAGCGGCGCAGGCGCTAGCCACGCCAGCGATTGCACGAGCAAAGTGAGAAGGATAAGCAGCTCGATGAGCCATCGATAAGGCGAGAGCCGATTCGCATCAGACATTAAAAAAACTCCGCACTTCGTCCAGCCTGTATAACCCGCCCTCGCGGAGGATTGCCAGTATGAATCTTATCGATGCGTTCCGCTCAGAACTTCTGATCGCCGGAGGCCCACAGGTTGTAGCCAATCGCTCCCAGAACGTAGACCAGCGCAATTACATAGAAGACCGCGGAGAAGGAGCCGGTCGCGCGCAGCACGAAGCCGGCGGCTGCGACGCCTATGATGCCGGGAATCGTAGCGACCGTATTCGAAATTCCCATCAGGATACCGGCGTAGCGCGGCGCGATATCGAGGTGGTTGGCGGCGAAGGCGCCGGTGCCAAAGCCGTTACACGCGACCGACATCGTTACGAGGGTGATTGCCTCTATCGGAGTCGAGACCGACGGCAGCAACAGAAGCGGCAGCGAGCCGCCGAGGAACGATACATTTTGTAGGGCCTTGCGCACGGTGACAACGCGGTAGCCTCCGCGCAGCATGCGATCGGCGATCCATCCAGCCAGATTGCTGGAGGCAAAGGTGGATATCCACGGGATTAGCGAGTATAGGCCGACCCGCGGCAGCGTCATCGCGAAAGTCTTGTCGAGATAGGTCGGAAGCCATAGTAACAAAATGTAGAATCCGAAATTGTTACAAAGATGCGCGATCGCGATCGCCCATACCGCCTTTTCATGCAGAATCACGCGCCATGGAATATCGACTGCGGGCGGCGCCGGAGGACGTCCCGAAATGATCGCCGCGAGTTCCTCCCGTGTGATGTCAGGATCGCTCTCCGGCGTTTCGGACGTTCGCCATAGCCATGCGCATACCCACGCGATGCCAATTGCGCCCGCGAGGTAGAAGAGCGCGTGCCATCCGAATGCGACGATGATCGCCGGACTTACGAGGAACGCAGTCACCGTGCCGAGGTGGATGCCGCTGAAGTTGAGCGCGATGACGCGCGAGCGCTCCTCGGCCAGCGTCCATCGCGCGGTGATGCTGTGGATCGCGGGGAAGTTGACGCCCTCGCCCAGCCCAAGCAGCACGCGCATAGCGATCAGCAGGCCGAACGCGACCGAGGCGGGCGGAGTCAGCAGCGTGGCGAGCGACCATACTCCGACGCCGGCGGCGAGCACGCGCCGTCCGCCGAAGCGATCGGACATCCATCCGCCGAGCAGTTGCGGCCATAGATAGCCCCAGAAAAACGCGGACAGGACGATGCCTTGCGCGGCGGCGTCGTAGCCGCGATCGTGCGCGAGCGGAATGATCGCGACGGAGATGCTGACGCGGTCGACATAGCAAAGCACGGTGGCGATGAAGAAGAGCGCCACGACGGTGAATCGTCGCGGCCACAAAAGCGGCCGCGCGACTTCATTGATGAGTTCGCGCTGCACGATGACGCGCGCAGCTTAGCCCGCGTGCAATCGCGAAAGCCAGCACGCGTGAAGCGCGCGGAGGTTATTCTCCGCGCGCTCCACAACAGTCTAAGGACGGGTCTGGATTTTTTCCGTTTAGCGGCCGAGCGCCTGACGAATGGTGTTCAGGATGTAGATAAAATCGCGCTGCGAACGAACCTCGCCCATCAGAGCGACGCGCGAGAGCGCCTCCATCTCCTCGTTGTTGATGTTATAGAGACGGCGCGTCTGCTCGTTCTTGCGGAAATCTTCCCAGGCCGAATTGTCGACCACCTCTTCGCGCGGCGTCAGCAATGCCTGTGCGCGCGGATTGGCGAGGAAGAATAGTTCGCGGCGGTCGAGCCCCAGAACCTCGCATAGCCGCGAAACGATTTTGTCGGAGGGATGACGCTTGCCGGACTCCAGATGACCGACGTAGGGAGTGGAGGTCTTGATCCGGCGCGCGACCTCCTCCTGAGTCAGATCGAGCTGGCGACGACGGTCGCGAATCACCGCTCCAAATGAACGATCTTTTGCCTTAGCCATGTCCTCACTCCTGTTAGTGGCGGGCTCCTCCCGAGCCGTTGGCTCGCCCCGCCGCGCCTCTACAATCAGATAGATGTAAAGTCGCTACTAACTGTTTGTAGCATTCATGCACCAGCGAGGCAAATCAGAAGTGCGGTGGTGCGCTGAATGTATCATGGGGGCCAACCTGGCGCTTCGGCGGAGCGATATTCGAATGCTCCATCAGCGCGTGAATGGTTGAATTAGGAAGAATCTGCGACATCGCCGCTTTAGGTACATGAATGCTCCGCATGAAATTAATTCATGTTTCCCCACCGTTGTCGATCAATTTCCATAAGGATTCCGGCCATGATTGAGATAAATCGAGTAACTCGCATCGGGCGGAAGATTACGCGCTGGCCCCGCGAAATCGCGTGTTGCACCGTTGCCGATATTATCGAGCTTTAGCGTGTCAGAACCGACCTGATGCCCGCCGCCATCATAGTATCGAATCTCGAGGCTGACCGACTCTTCCGACGACCCGCCGTTCTCGACCGCGCCGCTGACGAACGCTCCTTGCGCATCCCGTTGCAGGTGCGGATTAAGCACCTTGACCGGTTCACTTTGTAACAAACTGTAGACAACGAACCCGATGAACCCGAGCGCGATGACCAATCCTGCGATTCGCCCGATCTTCACCTGAGGCGCATCCTAGTACGAGCGCGGCAGGCCGAGCACGTGCTCGCTGATCGAGTTCAGCACCATCTCCTGCGACACCGGCGCAATCTTCAGCAGGCGGCATTCGCGGAAATATCGCTCGACGTCATAGTCACGCATGTATCCATATCCGCCCAGCGTCTGCACTGCGCGATCGCATGCCTCCCATGCTGCGTCGGCGGCGCGCAGCTTCGCGATGTTGGCCTCGGCTCCGCACGGTTTGCGATTATCGAACAGCCATGCCGCCTTCATCATCATGAGTTCCGCCGCCTCGAGCTTCGAGTAGGCGTCGGAGAGCGGATGCGCGATGGCCTGGTTCTGTCCGATCGGACGCCCGAACACGATGCGCTCCTTCGCGTAGCGTACTGCTTTCTTTATCGCGATAGTGCCGATGCCGATCGCTTCCGCCGCAATAAGAATCCGTTCGGGATTCAGTCCGTCCAGCAGCGAATGAAATCCGCGACCTTCGCCGCCGATCAGATCCGAGGCCGGCACCTTGAGGTTGTCGATGAAGAGCATGTTGGTGTCGACCGCCGCGCGTCCGAGCTTGTGCAATTCGCGAACTTCCACTGCCGCGGGATCGAGATCCGCGAAAAAGAGACTCATGCCATCGGTTTTCTTTTTCACATTTTCAAACGGGGTCGTGCGCGTGAGGATGAGCATTTTCTTGGCCTCGCGCGCCTTGGTGGTGAAAACTTTGCGCCCGTTGATGATGTAGTAATCGCCTTCGCGACGCGCGGCGGTCTTGATGTGCGTGATGTCGTTGCCCGCGTCCGGCTCGGTGACCGCGAATGCCGCGTGAACCTCGCCGCGCACCACCGGCGGCAGGAATCGCCGTTTCTGCTCCTCAGTGCCGTGAAAGACGATGGGGCTGACGCCGAAGATCGATAGATGAATCGCGCTCGCGGCCGCCATCGCGCCGCCGGAGCCAGCGACCTCCTTCATCACGAGGGCGGCTTCCGTGATGCCGAGTCCGCTCCCGCCGTAAGCTTCGGGGATCGCGACGCCGAGATAGCCGGCATCCGCAACCGCGGCGTAGAAGTCGTGCGGGAACTCGGCCTTGCTATCGCGCTCGCGCCAGTACTCATCGTCGAACTTCTCGCATAGCGTGCGCACTTGGCGGACGATCTCCTGTTGAGCCGTGGTCAATTCAAAATCCATTCGTCATCCTCCGCCCTAATCGATTATCGCGAGCGCTGCTCGTGCAAATATCGCGAGCGCTGCTCGTGCAAAATGCACGATTCGAAATTATGCGTAATCTCTCGGCAGATGCTTGCTGTACGGGCGTCAGCCCGCATTCTCCGCACCGCAATTCATCAATAGTCAGCAAGCATTTCAACCTCGAATCCTGATTACAACGCGGTATGAATCTTGAACACAAGCGCAGCGGCTCGATTCAAAGGGCACGCCCTAAGTGTGTGGGTGCACTTAAAACGCGGCGTTGGCCGCACGGGAGGATACATCAGAGTGAGGATGAGCACGTCTGTCGGGACCACAACACGACTCGCCTTCGTGACGCTGATCGCGATGACGATAGCGATCGCGCCCATGCGGGGAGCAATGGCGCAGGATGCGCCGCCCGCTCATAAGAAACACAAGCGGACTACGACAACAACTACAACGACCACCACAACGATCAGTGCGGAGGAGCTACAGCAGAGGAAGATAGATCAGCTGACCAAACAACTCGAGGATATGCAGAAGCAGCAAGCCGACCTCATGGCGCAGCTCAAGGACCTGAAGACGCAGATGGTGATGAACGCGCCGGCCGCGCCCGCGAATGCTCCTTCACCCGCGGCGGCGCCGAGTCCCGTCACGATCGGCGAGCATGTCGCGGTGGTCGAGAATGACCTCGCGCAGACCAAGAAGGATCTCGCGACCAACCTCGGCGTCAGCATCCATGGACTCGTCGATGCGGGCTACGAGCACAATTTCAATCAGCCGATCCATGAAACGAACAATCTCCGCACCTTCGACAATAATGACGGCTTCGAACTAAACCAGGGAAACCTCCACATCGAAAAGGACGGCACGGTTGGATTCGTGACCGATATCAACGTTGGTCAGACCGCCGAAGCGCTCAATGCCGGTTCGCATTTCGCCAACTCGCCCGCCGTCGATGCGGGCAGCGGGCGCTGGATCGATCCCACCCAGTACTACCTGACCTACACGATTCCGGTCGGTTCCGGCATCTCCCTGCAAGCCGGACGATTCGTAACTCTCCTAGACCAAGAAGTGATTCCAACATACACCAACCAGAACTACAACGAGACCCGTGACTACATCTTCGGACTGGGCAGCCCCTTCACCCAAACCGGGATTCGAGCTTCCTATACCTACAACGAGTATGTCGCTATCACCGGCGGCCTAAACAACGGATGGGACGATCCCGGCAACCTCAACAACGGCGGCCCCAACTATGAGGGTGAACTAACGGTCAACAACAAGGACAAATCCTTGGCGCTGGTCCTCAATGGAATATACGGTCCTAACCAGCTTGGACATTCCAATTCGTATCGCGGCGCCATCGATCCGATCGTGACCTGGAAACCGGCCTTCCTGCCCAACACCACGCTCGCGACCGAGTACCTCTACGGTAGCGAAACCGGCAAATTCCAGAACGGTCACGGCGCTACCTGGTGGGGGCTCGGGCAGTACATCGTATATGACTGGAACGCGTGGGAATCGGCCACTCGCGGCGAGATCTTCGACGACGAAGACGGCGCGCGCAGCGGCGTCCATCAGACGCTATGGGACATCACCCAGACCATCACCTATAAAGTGCCGGACGTGACTGGACTGCTGGTTCGCGCCGAATATCGACACGACCAGTCCAATCATCATGTGTTCCTGAACAACGAATTCGTAAACCCACTCACTGGCGCGCAGCATGAATGGAAGGGTCAGGACACTCTGCTCGGCACCCTCATCTATGCCTTCTAACATTGGCTTCCCACCCACAGGTGGTTTCGACCAGGCCACCTGACGAAGCGAGGCGGGCCTGCTCACGCGGGCCCGCTTCTTTTTATGCGCGCGGCTTCCATAGCGCATGGAACCCGACCGGCACGCGATGGTCGAGGTGCGCGCGTGCGACGGGCCTCTGCTCTATCGCTTGCGCATCGAAGATCGCGAGATGGCTCGCGTTGCGCTTCTCATCGAAGATGTTCGTCATCACGAATCCTTCGCCTTCCGGGGAGTCCGATGTCTTCGGAATAAAGACTGGCTCCGCGACGGCGAAGTTCGCTCCGGCGTGGTAGACATTCATTTCGCGAGTCACATGATCGAATCGCGCGATACCGCGATGAAAAATGTCGCCGGTACCGGGACCGCCGATGCACGCGACATAGCCGTAGCGATAGCCGAGTCCCGCTCGCCTATCGTCGATGCGTGGGTATTCGCAAATCGTGTCGCTGAGCCGCATCACTTCAAAGCCGCCGGGCGCGCGCCAATCGAATTCCCATCGGGTGAGGAATTGCGCCGCCAGCGCCGCATCGGTCGACGAGCCGTCGACGCGCGGAAAGACAGCGCTCTCCTGCTCGCAGACGTCGACCACGATGCGATCGTTGTCGTTGAAGGCATTCATCGAATGCCACGCCATACGCGCCGGGCCTGTGAACCATCGGATGTCTTCGGTACCCCGGTCGCGCGACATAGTCGCGACCTGCGTGCCGAGGTCCGGATCCCAAGCGATCGGCGGGCCGCCACTCATCGCGCGCTTGATCGACACCGTCACAGGACAGAAGAATACGACGACGAAGTCGCGCGTGATGGCAAAGTCGTGGATCAGCGCAGGAAACGGTCCGCGAATGATTTGCGAGCGCGTGATCTCGCCCGCGGCATTGGCGAAGGAGATCTCGATGTCGCCGGTTAGACGTCCAATCGGAAAATTCGCGAACAGGATCATCTCGCCCGTTTCCGGATCGATCTTCGGGTGCGCGGTCATGTTGCGCCGGAGCTGTCCGCGGAATGTCCACCCGCCGATCGTTTCCAACGTCTGCGGATGAATTTCGATCGGCGCGTGACCTTCCTCCAGCGCGAGCAGTTTGCCGCCATGCCAGATGAGATTCGTGTTCGCGACGCCGTCGGTGCGCATCGTGGCAACAGTCGGATCTGAATCGGCCGGATTTCCGGAAGTGCCGAACATCGCGCGACCGGCCTCCCGATCGATCTTCCACTGTTGCGTACGCACCCATCGATTGCGGTACGACACACACCCGCCATGCAAGTCGAAGGCGTGCACCATCCCGTCGCCGTTGAGCGGATTATAGAGGGCGCGTGGCGGGAACTGCGGGCTGGGTCCGATGCGGTAGAAGGTGCCGTCCAGCTCCTCAGGAATCTGCCCCTCGATGCTGAGGTGTGCGCACTCGCACTCCATTCGAGTCGGTTCGAAGCCACGCGAAAGATAAGGACTGGCAGCCACTTCATGCGTCACGCGAAGACCTCCAACGTCCGAAGCCACGGGTATCAGGCGATCGAGGTTCAAACAATTGAGTCGCGAAAAATTTTCGATTTGACTCCGCGCCGGAATTAATCCGCCCATTCGCGATCATCGCGGCCGTCGGTGAGACCTTGGTGCGTCGGCGCCGAATGCATAAACTCAAACCTTCGATGCCGAAAATCACCATCCTCGATCGATATGTCGCGCGCGAAGTCCTCGCCCCCTTCGGGATGGGCGTCGCTCTGCTGACCTTCGCGCTCGTCACCGGCAAGCTGCTCAAGCTCACCGACATGGTGGTAAATCACGGCGTCTCGATCGGCGAAGTCCTTGGGCTGGTCGCATTCATCATGCCGGCCTTTTTCGAGCTGACCTTCCCGATGGCGGTGCTGCTGGGCGTGTTGCTCGGATTCGGCAGGATGTCGGGCGACCGCGAGATGATCGCGGCGCGCGCATGCGGTGTGAGTCTTTATCGCATCGCGGTGCCTGTGATGATCGTGGCAGGAGTGGTGTACGTTATCGCCAGCTGGTTCGCGTTTTCGATTCGGCCATGGGCGAACATCAGCCTCGAGCAGCGGCTGTTCTACCTGACGCGAACGCGCGTGTCGGCGGTGTTGCGCGAGAAGGTGTTCAACGCGGAATTCCGCGGCCTTGTGATCTACGTCGACAGGGTTTCGGAAGGCGCGGCGGGTTTGCAGGGTGTGATGATTTCTGACGCACGCACGCCCGACCAGCAAAACACCATCATCGCGCGCCACGGCATCATGTTGCCCGACGCGCAACAGAACCAGCTTACGCTGCGGCTATTCGATGGATCGATCTTCGGCATCGACCAGAAGATGGACGCATCGCACGTCACCAGCTTCAAGACCTACGATCTCGCGATCAAGCCCGACGAGACATTAGGCTCGACCTGGCTCTCGCCCGACGAGATGACGTACGCGACGCTGCTCGCGACGATTCGCAACGGCCGCGCCTCGGGCAAGCGCGACTACGAAGCGGAAACCGAACTCGCGCGCAAATACATGATTCCGATCGCAACGCTGCTGTTCGCGCTGCTCGGCGTTTCCCTCGGCCTCAAGCCCGCGCGCGGCGGCCAGTCAGAGCGCTTCGGCGTAAGCGTCGCGCTGTTCTTCTTCTATTATTCCCTGATGCGCGTGGGACAGACGCTGGGCGAGCGCGGCGCACTCAATGCCTTCGTCGCGATGGCCATACCCGACGTGGTTTTTCTCGCGCTCGCGATCTGGCTCTTCGTGCGCGCCGCCGAAGATCGCGGCAACGAAGGCCGTGGCCCCGGCGATTACGTGTGGGACCTGATCGAGCGGTTCGAACGTTCGCGCGGAGTGGCATGATGATCCGGCCACGCTTGTCATCCACTATCGATCGCTTTCTGGCGGGAACCTTTTTCGGTCCGTTCCTGGTATGTCTCGCCGCCTTCACCGCGGCCTATCTGCTCGGAGACATCTTCGATCGATTCGACACGCTCGTGCATCACGGCGGGCTCGGCGTGCTCGGCCTCGAATACTTCGCGCTCAAGACCCCGCTCATTATGACGCAGATCCTTCCGATCGCGTGCTTGGCCGGAGTGCTGCTCGGCTTTGCGCTGCTCAATCGCACCGGCGAAGTCCTCGCGTGCCAGCAGCTCGGCATCAGCAGAATCGGCATGATGATTCCGGTCCTGCTGATCGGAATTCTGATCTCGGGATTTCAATTCGTCTTGAGTGAAACCGTCGTGCCTGCGGCGACGCGCGAGGCGAAGTATCTCTACGAGGTCGAGCTGCGCGGCCGCCAACTCGAAGGCGTGTTCGCCAACCGCCACATCTGGGTGCGCGTGCGCGGCGGCTTTCTTTCGGCCCAGAGCTATGACCGCAAGAAGATGAGCCTCGAGGGCATTACGCTGTATCGCATCGATTCGAATTACGACATCACCGATATTTTTCATGCCGACAGTGCCAGCTGGAATTCGACAAATAAAAATTCGCAAGGATGGGTTCCGCGCGGTGTAACTCGGTATCGGCTCCAGGCCGGCGCGGTTTCATCGTCGGAACCGCCCGGATTCATGATCAACATCACGCCGGCTGATCTCGGGTTGATACGGGCAGAGCCCGAGGAATTCAGCATCTGGGAACTCAACCGATACATCCACGACTTGAAAAAGAAGGGACTCGACCCCGGCGGCTATCTCGTCGATCGGGATTTGAAGTACGCGGTTCCGCTGTCGTGCCTGATCATGGTGGCGCTCGGCATCGCGCTCAGCCTCGATCCATTGCCACGCCACCTGAGCCTCGGGCGCAGTTTCGGCCTCGCAATAGTCATCGGCTTTGGATACTGGCTGGCGACCGGACTGACTTCGTCGCTGGGACATTCGGGATTCATGCCGGCATGGTTCGCCGCGTGGTCGCCAAATTTGCTTTTCACGATGTTGGCCAGCGGCATCTTCCTTTTCGGTGAAGAGCGCTAGCGTGGGAACTTTCGACATCGTGATGCTGCAGGCGGTCGAGCCGTGGCATCTGCTCGGGCTTCAAGCGCATCTGATCGAGACCGTCGCGACGAAAGAAACGCGGCCTGTACTGATCATCCATTCGATGCGGGGGCGAGTGATGTCGATCGGCCGCTATCATCTCTATGACGGCACGATTGAACGTGCGGGGCTGACGGCAACGCGGCGCATCACCGGCGGACGCGTGATTGGCGCCGGCGAAGGATGGCTCGGGCTCGCGCTGATTTTGCCCTCGCG
>DATGKG010000409.1:0-4425 GCA_035294805.1 Binataceae bacterium (SeqCode)
GAGCGCGCGCTACGCGAGAAGGGGATCAACATCGAAAGGCGCAAGATCCACCTCGCGGAGCCAATCAAGCAACTTGGCGAGTTCACCGTTCCGGTCAGGCTTCAGCCGGACGTGGAGGCGAGCCTCAAGGTTGAAGTAAAGGCGGAGTAGGGGTCGCCTGACCATGATCAAACTCTATGACTTCCTTCCTTGTCCATTCGGACAGAAAGTCCGGATCGCATTGGCGGAGAAGGGTCTCACGTACGACCTGGTTCAGATCGATATCGCCAAGGGCGAGAATCGGCATCCCGATTTCTTCCGTCTGAATCCATTTGGGCGAGTGCCGGTGCTGGTCGACGAAGATACGACTATCTACGACTCGACCATCATCAACGAATATCTGGAGGACGAGTATCCGGAGCCGCCGATTCTTCCTCCGGTCGGCTCCAGCGCGATGCGTGCCCGCGCGCGACGCCTCGAGGACTTCGCCGATACGTCGTTCACGCCGCAGGTCGGCCAGTTGATGGCGGAGCTGGGCAAGCCGGACGCGGAACGCAACGCGGAGCGGCTGCAGCGGCTCAATCAGGCGGTCGAGCGCGTGCTCGACTACCTGAATCAGGAGCTCGCGGGCGCGCAATTTCTGGCCAACGATTTCTCGGTCGCGGAGATCGCTTTCATCCCGCGCCTCCTGGTGCTGCCGAATTTGGGAATCGAGGCAGGAACCAATCGGCCTAACGTCGATGGATGGATCAAGCGGCTGCTGGAGCGTCCGAGCCTTCGCAATCTGCAAGGCGTGACGACGGATTTCCTCGCGGGCGTGTAGTCGGAAACACATACGGCACCTGAGAGCTATGCGCCGTCCGGAATCAGGACGGCGCATTTTTCATCGGCGCGGTCGTCGACCTGCGACATCGCAATTGCGAAATATCATTTTCTGGATCATGTTGTCGCGCAGGGAGTGGACGACCAATGACGCTTGTCGAAACCGCATTCGAGCTCGTACCCAAATTGCGCGATGCCGCAGATGAGGCCAAGCGGCTGCGCCGGCTGCCCGACGCGAGCTGGAAGGCGCTACTCGAGGCCGGCATTCTACGCGGGTTACAGCCCTCGCGATGGGGCGGGGGCGAAACGAATCCCGCGAACTTCTTCGAAGCTATCGCCGAAGTATCGCGCGCCGACGGCTCGCATGGATGGGTGGCCGGCATCATCGGCGTACATCCGTGGCAGCTCGCGTTATTTCCGATGGAGACGCAGCAGGAGGTGTGGGGCGACGACCCGAGCGTGATGCATTCGTCGTCGTATGCGCCGACCGGCAAGGCGCGAAAAGTCAGCGGCGGATACCGGTTAAGTGGACGATGGTCGTTTTCGACCGGATGCGATCATTGCCAATGGGTCAACCTCGGGGGCATTACCGGTGGCATCGAGATCGATGGGGTCGAAGTTCCGGACACGCGATCATTCATGGTGCCGCGACGCGATTACCGCATCGACGACAATTGGCAGGTGGCGGGGTTATGCGGCACCGGCAGCAAAGACATCGTCATCGAGGATGCATTCGTCCCGGAGCATCGCAGCCAGTCGCATTGGGACTACGCGAGGGACCGCGAGCTGCCCGGCTGGAAAGTCAATCCATCGCCGCTCTATAGGTTGCCGTTTGCGCTCGTCTTCAACTACGCGCTGGTGGCCGCAGTGCTCGGGGCGGCGCGCGGCTTTCTCGAGCTATGGATCGAGATCAGCCGGACGCGCAAAGGCGGTCTCGGCGGTTTTGTCGGGGAAGATCCTTACTGCCAAAGCCTTCTCTCCGAAAGCACCTATGCCATTGAGGGCGGATTCATCAGAATGCGTCATGACTTCGACGAGCTGATCGAGGCTGCCACGGCCCATCGTGCGGTCTCAATCAAACGGCGCGCCATGATGCGCTACAGTGCTTGCCGCTCGGCGCAGCTCGCGGCGCACGCCGTCGATCGGCTGTTCGAAGCCAGCAGCGGCAAGGCGATCTTCCTCGATCACCCGCTGCAGCGCCGCTATCAGGACATCAAGGCGATGTTGGGTCACGCTTATCTGAACGTCGATGCTCCCGCGCGGATGAATGGAGCGCTTGCGTTCGGTCAGCGCGTGATGAATCCGTTCGTGTAAAAAGCGATGCGCCGTCCGAAGATGGACGGCGCATCTGATTGCGGTCGGTCGTGGATACGGAACGGCACGTTCAAGTCTAGACGATTCGCGCCCGCCGGGACAGCATCAGTTACTGCCGTAGGCGTCCTCGTCATCCGAGGTGACCGGTACCGTGCCCATCACCCGGTAGGTCAGCTTCGCGGCGAACAGCTTGTCGCCGATGCGGCCCTGCGGCTTCAGCGAACCGCCGTGTCGACGGCATCGCGGGCAAGCGATGGGTCCGCTGAGTAAGCTCACCGTCTCCGGTGTGATGCGCAAATCGAAAGTAAAGCCGCATCCGGGGTTATGACAGGTGGTGCGGTAAACGACGCCGCCCTTGCTCGCGCCGTTGCGGGTTTCATGTTTGGTTGTCGAAGTCGTGGTCTGCATCTTCAGCACCTCCCCTCCTGGGGGTTCTAAGCTCGCGCTAACCGAGCATCGCTTCTTACATCGCTATAGACGTAAGAATGGAGATAAAGTTTCAAGCAATCCATGTGCCTCTGCGTCGCGTTTGCGGTATTTCTCCAAAAACATAGGAATAATAAGCACAATTCCAAATCTGGTCATCACGCCTGCTGCTTCATCAACGAACGCATGATGAAGAAGGTATGTACTTTTTGCGACATCTCGCGAAATTTACCCTGTTATCGACCAAAATCAGACATTCGATGACCCCAAAAAATTCCCCGCCGCCCAAGGCTTTCCAGTACAATCTTTTAACCCTATATTTGCCCTTAGTAGCCGCTGCGGGCTTTTTCTCCCTTAGAGATCGCGCAGCAAAAGGGATGCATCTGCATGAGGACTCTTGCGCTTGTGATGGCGGGCGGTCAGGGGACGCGCCTCTACCCGTTGACCCGCGACCGCGCCAAACCCGCGGTTCCCTTCGGCGGCAAATACCGCATCATCGATTTCGTCCTTTCGAATCTGGTTAATTCCGGCATCTATTCCATCTACGTCCTGGTGCAATGGCGCTCGCAATCGCTCATCGAGCATCTCAAGGACGGATGGCAATTCGCGGGCTTGCTGGCGGGACATTTCATCACGCCGGTGCCCGCGCAAATGCGTCTGGGCGAGAGCTGGTATCAAGGCACTGCCGATGCCATCTATCAGAATCTGAATCTCATTGAGGACAACAAGCCCGACCTCATCGCGGTTTTCGGCGCAGACCACATCTACCGGATGGATATCTCGCAGATGATCGAGTTCCATCGCGAGCGCAAAGCCGCGGTCACCGTCGCAACGCTGCCCGTGCGGGTCGAGGAGGGCGATCAGTTCGGTATCGTCGATGTAGACTCCGGACTGCGCATCAGCGGCTTCGATGAGAAGCCGAAGAATCCGCGCTCGATGCCGGGTGCGCCGGGGATGTGCCTCGCCTCGATGGGCAACTACCTCTTCGATCCCGAGGTGCTTACGCGCGCGCTCATCGAGGATTCCAAGAAACCCGGCAGCAATCACGATTTTGGCAAGGACATCATCCCCGATTTGATTCAGCAGATGCCGGTCTACGCGTACAACTTCATGACCAATCGCATCCGCGGCGATTCCGAGTTGAACCTCGCGTATTGGCGCGATGTCGGGACGCTGGAGTCCTACTACGACGCCAACATGGACTTGCGCGACGCGCGCCCGCACCTCAACCTCTACAATTCGTATTGGCCGCTGCGTACCGCGTATTACGATCAGCCGCCGGCGAAATTCGTCTTCAATGAGGAAGGCCGCCGCGGCGAGGCGCTGCACTCCATAGTGTCCGAAGGATGCATCATTTCGGGCGGCGTCGTGCGCAACTCGGTGCTCGGCCGCTCGGTCACGGTGCATTCGTACAGCAGTGTCGATGACTCTGTCCTGATGGACTATGCCGAAGTCGGCCGCCATGCGCGCATCCGCCGCGCCATCGTGGACAAGAACGTCAGCATTCCCGATGGCGAGGTAATCGGCTACGATCTCGAACGCGATCGCAAACGCTTCTTCGTCACCGATTCGGGGTTGGTCGTGATTCCCAAGGCGCCCAAACGCGAACACGAGTTTCATTCGCATACCTGATGGGAACCCCGTCGTCGAAGCCAATCGAACTTCCGAAAACGCCGCCCAAGGTTCGGCCGAGCACCGGCGCTCCAACCTTCGCGGGTCGCACGGAGAGAGTCCGGGCCGAAGAACGTCCGGTGCCCAGACCCGGCATCGTGCTTGATACGCGCAGCCGCATCATCTTCTATCTGATGTCGGGCCTCCTTCACGTGTTCAGCCTGATTCCCGATGCGATTCTCTATCCGATCGGTGTTATCGGAGGACTAATCG
>DATGKG010000410.1:0-2624 GCA_035294805.1 Binataceae bacterium (SeqCode)
GTGGTGGCGCTGCCGTTCCTGATCGGATCGGCGCCGAGTCAGCAATGCCCGCTCCATGGCGGACTGCTCGCATCGGTACCGCCGTCGATGCCGCCGGACGCCTCGATGCCGGCGGAGGCTCCCGCGCAGCCGAGTCCCGTCGCGAGCCCAAGCCAATCGGATGTCTTCGGAAAAATCGGAAACTTCTTCGGTTCGTTATTTCACTAGATCGACACTTTCGATGCCATCCGTACCTGCGAGCTGATGCCTTCGCCGGCCTGATGATCCTCGCGCAGTTGCGATGCGCCATTGTCTGTCGCGCGCCGCGCCCATTGGGAGCCCCAGTAGGTCGGCGGAGTCCGAAGATAGGGCTGTAGAACTATATCCAGTTGCAATCCGGCAGCGCCGACAGCGAAGGGTGACCTCGGCCCAATCTTTCACTTTGTCTGGCTCTTCCTCTTCTCTAGCTTGAGCGTTCGAACCGCACACTTCTCGCGCGTTATGGCTTTATCGCTACGTTAGCTGCGGGTTCGCGATGCTTGAAAATGATGTCGTTGGCGGATTCGATGCAGACCTTCTGCATGACTCCGGGCTGGTCCGCGGTGAACGGGCAGACGAGAAATTCGCCCCATGCTTCGACATCCCAAGTCACCTTTCCGGCGAGCGATTCCGGCAGCACTTCTTCATCGGCGGGGAAGACTTTTTCTGTGATTCCCAGCATTCGTCGGGTGCCGATGCGCCATATTCTGAAGATCGGATTGCCGTTATAGGCGGAGAGTCTGCCTTGGAGGGTGAAACATTCGCCCACCAAGTCCGGATCCGATTTGCATGGCTGGGCCTCTGGATGGGTCGTCTTCGCGATGCGCTTGATACTCGCCGCGTCCGAATTCAGCGCCGCGGCCTTCCAATGCGCATCGAATGTGTACGTATGCTCCTCCTGCACGCAATTCGGGCGACGCGGAGGAGACAGCACCGAATGCTTCGCGAGCACGGCCGGTCTGCCATCGGCGGTGAATCCCTCGGGCTCGATGGTGGCATCGCAATCGTTCCATCCGAGCAAATCCGAGACGTCCTGCCAGCGCATTTCTCCGGTCGCCAGCGGCACTGCGGCAATACGCACGGAGTCGGAATTTTCCTCCGCCACGAAGAGCATGGAGCCGTCGGGCGAGGAATCGACGATTTCGAAATCCTCGCCGTCGGAGGGAAGCGGAAAAGATTTCTTCGCGCCTCCGCTCTCGACGCGAATCTCGGCGCTCTGATGGCATCCGGAGTCGTCGCGTCGCGCGATTCCCACGATGAACGCTGAAACTTCTCCATCCTGAACCACGGCACTATGAAACTCGCGCGTGCCGTTTCGCTTCGAGCATGGAGGTGCGCCGCCGGATGCGAGTGGCGTGAGTTCCTTCGCCCTCGCTGTCGCGGCGAGCGACAACATCAGAATTAAGATAACACCCCCGCGCAGTATCATGCCAAAACGAAGCTTGCGAAATCGAAATTCGCGAAAACGAATCTCGCGAAGCGGCTCGCCATAAAGCGAATTCATCATGCACGCGTAAACTTATCAAGAGCTAATCCGTTGTGCTGATACTTATTAGAATGCAGACGGTTGAGTCTAAGTGGGACTTAACTCAATCGCTGCTCCATGATGATGAATGCGGATGCACTCACGTAAGTCGTAGCCCCGTCGCTCCCTCGAGGTCGGCGAGCGCCTGCTCTTCCGATACCACCTTGATCGCGCGCATCCCCAGCAGCGCGGCCGGTTTGCAGTTGATGCCCAAATCATCGAGGTAGACGCAGGACTGCGGCGTAACGCGAAGCAGATCGCACATCATCTGGTAGACGCGCGGGTCGGGTTTGCGGATGCCGGTTTTGGAGCTTTCGATGATGGCGTCGAAGTGCTGCATGATGTCGGCGGCGCGCGCCGCGCGCTCAGGCGTCGCCGCCATGCCGGGACCGTGGCCATGAATCACGTTGTTAGTGATGCATCCGACCTTGAAACGAGCCTTGCAAGCGAGGAGCGCGGCAACCATTCGTGGCCGCACTTCGCCGGACAGCAGCGGCAGAACTTCGGCGCCGCGCAGCGGATGGCCCAGCGCGGTCGACTCCTCGAGGAATTTTTGATCGAAGGCGCCGGTGTCGATCTCGCCGCGCTCGAGCAATGCCCACGCGTTCGAATCGGGATTGGTGGAGTTGACCCGGCGAATGAGATCCTTCGGCAATCCGCGCCGCGCCTCATGATGATTGAACGCCTCGAACGGTGAAGTGGTGAACACTCCGCCGAAATCCCAGATGACTGCTTCTATTGCCACGCGAAAATCCCTGCCGCAATCGAATTCATCGAAGTTGCCATTGCGAAAACACGGCCTCAGTATTACTTCATACGGCAGCGAGGCAGAAGGCGCGCATCGAAAAGGAGCAACATTTTTTATGCAGATGGGAATGGTTGGTTTAGGACGCATGGGGGCGAACATGGTGCGCCGGCTGATCCGCAAGGGTCACGAATGCGTGGTCTACGATGTTAGCCCGCAGGCCGCGAAGGACCTCGCCAAGGAAGGCGCCGTCGCGAGCACCACGCTCGACGATTTTGTCTCCAAGCTCAACAAGCCGCGCGTCGCGTTCATGATGGTGCCGGCGGGTGCCGTGGA
>DATGKG010000411.1:0-2815 GCA_035294805.1 Binataceae bacterium (SeqCode)
GTCCGCGCTTCAGCGAAACGCCCGCGAAGCTTTTCCGGATGCCGCCCAAGTTGGGCGAGCATACTGAGGAAGTGCTGCGCGAGGCAGGCATCGATCGGGTGCAAATCGACGAACTGCGCTCGAGCAAAGTGATCAAGTAAGCAACCCCGCGGCGCGCGCCCATCGATACTTCGCGCCCAGCACCGCGACCGGTTTCTCAGTCGTGTACGGATACGCCGGTATCCCGTGATCGAATAGATACTCACATGCTTGCTCGACCTCGACGTCGCCGACCAGCGACGCGACCACCGGCTTGTCGATGCCGCGCCGCCGCGCATCTTCGATGACCTCACTCGCAAGCTTGGCGAATACCATCGGCGGCGTGATGATCGTATGCCAGTAACCAAGGATCAACGCGTGGATGCGCGAATCCTCGAGGCCCAGCTTGATCGTGTTCTGATAGGTCGTCGGCGGCTCGCCGCCGGTGATGTCGACCGGATTGCCGGCGGCGCCGAAAGGCGGAATGAACTTGCGAAACGCCGCATCAAGATCCGGCGGCATTGTCATCAGCGTCAGGCCGTTGTCCACGCACGCATCGGATAGCAGCACGCCCGAACCTCCCGCGCCCGTAATGATGAGCACGTTCTCGCCCTTGGGCGTGGGAAGAATCGGCAGGCATCGCGCGAATTCCAGCATGTCGTTAAGGCTCATCGCGCGCACCACGCCGCACTGACGCAGGATGTCATCATAGATGCGATCGTTGCCGGCCAGCGCCGCGGTATGCGACTTCGCTGCGCGCGCGCCCATCGCGGTGCGGCCTGCCTTTAGGACGATGACCGGCTTCTTTTTGGAGACGCGCTGCGCGACCTCGGCGAACGCGCGGCCATCTTTCAGATCCTCGACATGCATCGCGACGACTTGGGTGTTGGGGTCCTGCTCAAAAAATGTCAGCAGGTCGTCCTCGTCGATATCGGATTTGTTGCCGAGCCCGACAATCGCGGAAACGCCCATCTTTGCCGAGCGGCTGAATCCGATAATCGCCATCCCCACGCCGCCGCTCTGCGACGACAGCGCAGCCTTCCCCTTGATATCGTAAGGCGTACAAAAAGTAGCGCACAGATTTTTGTGCGTGTAGTAGAAGCCGTAGATGTTCGGGCCCATCAGGCGAACGCTGTACTCACGTGCGACCGCGACGATTTGGTCCTGCAACTCGACGTTGCCGGTTTCCGCGAAGCCCGAAGGAATCAGCACCGCGCCGGGAATTTTTTTCTCGCCGCATTCCTTGAGCGCGCCTGCCACTAGCGCCGCCGGAATCGCGAACACCGCGACGTCGATCGGACCCGCGATGTCCTTGACGCTCTTGTACGCCTTGCGCCCCAGCACTTCCGGCACTTTGGGATGGATCGGATAGATCGCGCCCTGATAACCGCCGTTGATAAGATTCTTCATCACCGAGTTGCCGATCTTGCCGTCCTCGGGGGACGCGCCGATCACCGCGACGGCGTCCGGCTTCATGATGCGATTCATCGCGCGAAGGATCTCTTCCTGCGACGGGCGATAGCGTTCGCGATGCGGCTCGAAATCGGCAATCACGCGAACGTCGGCAGCCGCCGCGCCGGTGGGCGTCGCGAAAACCGGATTCAGATCGAGTTCGCGAATCTCAGGAAAGTCCGTGACGAGCTGCGACACCGCGACGATAATTTTCGCGAGCGATGCGCGATCGACGGGCGCGCCGCCGCGCATGCCGCGCAGGATTTCGGCCGCCGCGATGCCGTCGAGCATCGCGAGCGCATCGGCCTCGGACGCCGGCGCAAGACGAAAGGTGACATCCTTGAGCACCTCCACCAGCACGCCGCCGAGCCCGAAGGCGACCACCTTGCCGAAGCTCGGATCGGTCAGCGCGCCGATGATGACCTCGTGGCCACCGGAGAGCATCTGCTGGATGAGCACGCCATCGATTTTCGCGCGCGCGTTATGCTTCTTCGCATTGGCGACAATCGTTTCATAAGCCTGCTGTGCTTCTGCGGCGGTCTTCACTCCGATCATCACGCCGCCCGCATCGGATTTGTGCAGGATGTCTGGCGACACGATCTTCATCGCGACTGGAAATCCGATTCCCGCTGCGATTCGCGCGGCGTCCGTCGCGGAGGTCGCCACTTCCTCTTTCGGCTGTGCGATCCCGTACGCCGCGCACAACGTTTTGCACTCGGCGGGAATGAGCGAGGTGCGCCGCTCGGCCTTGACCTTGTCCAATACTGCTCGCACCGATGCGCCTTCGTAACTCATCTACTCCTCCGGTCTGTGGGTCTCAGATGGTGTCTGAGGTACGATTTCGCAGTTGCAGTTACGATGTCAAATCGACGGCGGCGCAAAAAATAGCGCGAGCCGCCGCCGGCTCGCGCCACCAAAAAGAGCCTTTTTAACGACTAGTCGCGCGGGATTCCGGCCACCTCGTGACTATTCCACTTCGAGCCACTGACCGGGGTCACGAAATTTCCGGGGCTCTCGATGATCTCGTTGCGCGCGTCGGGATATTTCTCGAGGAACGCTTGCAACGCCGGATGCTTGGCGACGTAGACACCGTTCTCGACGATGTTAGGATTGCGCGCTATCTCGGTCGCGACCGAACGATCCTCTTGTTTGACACTCTCAAAATCGCGCAGCATTCCGACATTGAGATCATTGGCCGTCGCCGCCGGCTGAAATTCGATATCGGTCGTCACGACTTGCGGCGACGGAACACGAGTAACGGTTTGCTGATCAACCGTGGTGGTTGTGACGGTGGTTTGCGCCTGAGCCGAGCCACCCAATGTTGCGAGTGTGAGTGCCGCGCCGA
>DATGKG010000412.1:0-7673 GCA_035294805.1 Binataceae bacterium (SeqCode)
CCGCTTGCGAATCTGGCTGCGACGGCAAGGTTGTCGATGGTAGCGCGGTTGGGACTGGCGATGATCAAGTGACCATTAGCTGGCGAGTATCCCTCAGGCGGTGCGGGGGGCTGGTACGTAGCGCCACAACTCGGCGCATCACTCCAATCTGCGCTGTTGAAAGGAATGTGAGAGGCTGCCTTGTTAGCGATTTCCTGACAGTGGTCCCTAAAAATTGACCAGACGTGTGGGTCCCAACCATGCGGTGGAGTCTCGGGAATCTCTACGCGTACGTATGCTGTGGGTTTCGCTTTTGGAGCCGGAGATTGCCCACCCGCGCGAGGACTTGCTACCAGCCCGGCAAGTAACGCGACAACCATAGTCAAAAGGACGGCCCTTAACGACTTGTCGGTTTTGCGCGCCAACATATGCCCTCCCGGAGTCCGTTTCCGGCGGCGGTAATTTTCACAATTTCATGCGTTTCCATTCGGCGCCGTAGGGAGCTTTCGGTTCGACATCTTTCCGAATGTTCAAGTCAAACGAAGCGTATTCGCCGAATGCAGATGACTTGTAGCTTCAACAACACCATCTATCAAGTATTTCTAAACCAATTGAAGCAAGGATTGAACGAACAGCGACGGAAGGAAGGGCGACCGTCTTGGACATACCTCTGGTGAGTCTCCGGAGATACTTGGTTTCGCAACAAGGAGTCAGCGGGGCTGGAAAGCTATCTTCGGGTAGGAGGCCCCAGGAAATCTTCCGCGCAAACGCCCGGTGAAAAAGAGTAAGCATGCGTGTCCTTTTCATCGGAAGTTTCAAGATGTTTCACGCAGACTCCGCCGCGACATGCGTGAGTATCGCTACGACTTTTTGTTGGACGCGCTTTTGTGACCGTTACGAACGGCATTAAGGAACCTCTTGCTCTTTCAGGAAACCACGCGTAATTCGATCTCCGGCAGCGTGCTCGCGATGATTGAGCATCCGCAGCAATTTGCGATGTTGCGCTCCCATCCTGCGCTGATACCGAGCGCGGTCGAGGAACTCATCCGCTGGATCAGCCCGGTCACGCGTGTGATGCGGACCTGTGCTCAGGACTCGGTGCTCGGCAGCCGTCCGATCCGCGCCAGCCAAAAGGTCGTCATCTGGAACGCGTCGGTCAATCGCGACGAAGATGTCTTCCCCGCTGCGGACCGCCTCGACCTCGCGCGGACGCCGAATCATCATCTAGGCTTCGGCTATGGCGAACATTTCTGCCTCGGCGCACATCTGGCGCGTCTGGAGTTGCGCGTTTTCCTCGAAGAATGGATGGCGCGCGACATCGAGGTGGAACCGGCCCTCGCGGTGGAGCGCGTCGCCTCGAACTTCGCGGCCGGGATCAAGCGGATGCCGATTCGAATCTCAACTCCGTAGTGCGAATCGAGTCTGCTTTCCTTCTCGCATTTTTCGCGGGAGAGGGCCGGCGCGGAACGCCCGTCGAATCCTGATCCGCGCAGGAATCCGATATCCGATGAGATAGGTGGTCGGGAGACGACGAATACTACGCGCGACGGCACAAAGGTGGGACCGAGGAGGTCCCACCCACATACAGAGGTTTACCTGGCAGTGATGATCGGTTCGGCTGTCTTCTGATCCTTCGAGACTGAAGCCTCACCGGTGTAGGAGATGTCCTCGGCGCCGCCCTTCTCGAAAATGTCCTTGGCACGGTCGCGCTCCTTGCTGTCTTCGGTGTGAACCGACATCAGGATGTTGCCGTCTTTGACCTTGCCCTCGTATCGTTTCGCCTCATATTCCGGAATGCCCATGCCGATGAGCGCTCCGGTAAGGCCTCCCACCGCCGCACCGCCGGCCGCGCCTGCCAGCGCTGCCATGATAGGCCCTGCCGCGATGAAGGGTCCGAGCCCAGGGATCGCCAGTGCGCCGATACCCACCATCCAGCCCAATGCGCCGCCCAGGACCGCGCCGCCGCCGGCGCCGGCCGCCGCGCCCTCAGGAGCCTTGGTATGTTGCTCGTGAGCGAAATCCTTGGTTCCCTTCTTGTCGGGAAACAGCACCGACACATCGTTGTTGGTAAAGCCGGCCGCCTTTAGCTGGTCGGCTATCATGACTGCCTGCGATTCACTCTTCGCTATTCCGAATACTGCTTTCTTTGCCATGTTGTCTCCTTACTATTGACTCATAACTTCAAGTTGATCGTCGACGTTGTGCTTTCCCGCGATTGCTCGAGCTTCTCGCGCGATAGCGACTTTTTCTCTTTGATTGCTGACTGGCCCGCGCAACGTGACCTTGCCATTCGCGCTGATAATCTTCACGTTATGCGCCAACATCGAAAGCGACTGATCCTTCACCACCGCCTGACGTATCTCGCGGGTAATTCTCACGTCACTCGATGTGTTCGATTGCTGATCAGCGGTCATTGCTCCTGAAGCGCGATCCCTGACATTGACTCCGGTGTTGTTAGGCGCGACAGGCATCGAGCCCTGCGCCATCGCAACGGTCCCCGGTCCCAACAGCGGCAAAGATAGAACCAACGCTAGTACAGTTCTTTTCAACGGCGTTCCTCCTGTGTGATGTTTGTGTTTCAAAGTAGATGACTAATCAGATACACGACGACGAGAAGTGATATGGGGACTCCCAATAGCCATGCGATTCCGTATTTCATATGTCTTACCTCTGGTTGTAGTAGTTACATCGCCATACGGGCGAACGTTCGCCCCTGGCTTTGTATCGCGCGCAGTGCGAGGAATTAGTGCGTAGGTGAGAAACTCGACGCGGGGAATCTGGGCGGACTCATTCACCATACAAGCTGTGTCAGGCGAATCCTACTTCGGTTCGTTATCAGAAGAACCAAAGAGTTGGATTAGAGACCGACGACCCTCCCCATCCGCAAAGAGCTGCGATAACCGCCGTTACCCTCTCGTTCATGATGAAGTCCGCAGGGACTCAAAATGCTACTCGTTCGACGGTACAGAAACTGTCCGGATTTGTGAGGAGGAAGCGATGAAGCAAGTTCCGAGCGGAACCGAACTCGCCCGCCCATTCATGCCCGCGAAAGACTTCGATCTGTCGAAGAAGTTTTACGAGACAATCGGCTTCGAAAAACTTCTCGATGGAGAAGTGGCAATCTTCAGCGCCGGTTCCGGCGGTTTCATCCTCCAGCGCTATTATCAAAAAGACTTCGCCGAAAACTTCATGATGCAGCTCATGGTCGATGATCTCGATGCCTGGTGGACGCACATCGAGGAGCTCGATCTGCCCGAAAAGTTCAACGTTCAGCCTCCGCGCGCGCCGGCCATGCAGCCGTGGGGCATGCGGGTCGCTTTTGTCTTCGACCCCTCCGGCGTGCTTTGGCATATCGGCGAACGTCGCGAGGGCGCAATCCAGGATTGACGCTAAAGCCGGCTCGCCGACCGCGTCGGGGGCTTGCCGCAGGCTGATACTTGGGCTAAACGCTAGACCGTTGTTGCAAACAATCTTCAGAGGCGTCTCATCCTGGTAATTTCTAAACGGCAGCAGATTTTCTGACGCGCTGTAACAGCGCAACTTCTAAATGGCGTACAAGGTTCTAGTTCTGAGAGGTGACGGCATCGGTCCCGAGGTCGTCGGCGAGGCTCTGCAGGTGCTCAAGCTGGTCGCGCGCGATTCCGCCGTCGATATCGAATTCAAGGACGGAATTATCGGCGGCCACGCGATCGATCAATTCGGCACGCCGCTTCCGGATGATGTCCTGAAGCATGCGCAGGAGAGCGACGCGATCCTGCTCGGTGCCGTCGGCGGACCCAAGTGGGACATCCCGACCGCGGAGCATCGGCCCGAACAAGCGCTGCTGGGCTTGCGCAAGGCGCTGGGCTTGTTCGCAAATTTGCGCCCGGTCAAAGCGGTGAAGGAGTTGCTCGCCGCCTCGCCGCTCAAGGCCGAAGTCATCACCGGCGTCGATTTGGTGGTCGTTCGCGAGCTGACCGGAGGGATTTACTACGGCAAGCCGAGCGAGCGTCGGCAGGGCAAGGAGGGCCGCGAGGCGGTCGATACCTGCACCTACAACGAGGCGGAAATCACCCGCGTGCTGCGCTATGCCTTCGACCTCGCGCGCAACCGGCGCAGCAAACTGACCTCGGTCGACAAGGCGAATATCCTCGCGACCTCGCGGCTATGGCGCGAGATCGCCACCGACCTCGCGAAGGAATACAAAGATGTCGCGTTCGAGAATCAGTTGGTCGATTCGATGGCGATGCATCTGATGCGGCGGCCCAAGGATTTCGATGTGGTCGTGACGGAAAACATGTTCGGCGATATTCTCACCGACGAGGCCTCGATCCTAGCGGGCTCGATGGGTCTGCTGCCGTCGGCTTCACTCGGCGAGGAAATCAACACCGCGGGATTCCGCGTAGGACTTTACGAACCGATTCATGGCAGCGCGCCTGATATCGCGGGTCGCGACGAAGCCAATCCGCTCGCCGCGATTTTGTCCGCCGCGATGTTGCTCGATCATTCGCTCGGGATGCGCGCAGAGGCCGAGACCATCGAGCGCGCAGTCGAATCGGTCGTTCATGAGGGCTATCGCACCAGGGACCTCGGTGTCGCGGCCAAGGGCATGCAACTCGGATGCAAGGCGATGGGTCGCCTGGTCCGCGAACGTATCGAGTCGCTCCAGCCGGAATCCGAATAGAGTGCCTCCAGCACGCGAACCGCGAGTGGCAGTAGTGGGAGCGACCGGCGCGGTGGGAAACCAGCTCGTCGAATTGCTCGAGACGCGCGCGTTTCCGAAAGGCGAGCTGCGCCTATTCGCGATGGCGACCAACACCGCCAGCACCATCGAAATCGAGGACGCGGAGTTCGAGGTCGAGGAATTCACCGACCCGGAGGAACTGCGTGGCTTCGACCTCGCGTTCCTGGCGGTCCCCGAACGCGCCGCCAGCGATATCATCGCCGCGCGTCCGGGACCGCTGCTGATCGATCTCAGCGGCGCGCTGCGAATGCCCTCGGGCCAGCCGATCGTCGCGCCCGGAATCACCAGCCGCGAGCGCATCAACGAACTGCGCGGCAAGATGGTCTTCGAGACCCCCCATCCTGCGGCACACGCGCTCGCGACGATTCTGCGCGCGCTCGGCCTGGAAAGCGGGTTCGCCGGAGTCACACTCCTGATGGGCGCCAGCGCGGGCGGCCGTGATCGCATCACGAAGACCGCGGAGGAATCGGCCGACCTGCTGAGCGGCAGCCTCGACCTCGCGGAAACCGAATATCAGCGCGCGTTCAACATTCTGACGTCGGAAAACGATCGCCAGATCGGCGACGTCGTACGCGCACAGTGCGCCGCGCTGATGGAAACCGCGCCAACGATTTCGATCCAGGTACTGAGCGCACCAATCCTGCACGGCTCGGTGCTGTCGATTCAGCTTCCGCCATCCGAGCAGGCCGTTTCTTATGCGGATCGTCTCCGCGTCGCGCCCGGAATTCTCTTCATCGACGACAATCGGCCGGTCGGCGTCATCGATGCGCTGGGACAGGAGGCGATCGTCGTTAAGCTGAATCGGCAGCCGAGCGGCACCTCGCTCTTCGCGGCGTTCGACAACGCGCGGCTCGCGGCGCTGATTGCGATCTGGATCGCAGAAAATCTTCTCCTCACATCGCATTGATTTCACGCGCGCATCGGCTGGCCGGTATTGATTGCAAATCAAGCTCACCATCGAATTCGACGGGACGAACTACTCCGGATGGCAGTTCCAGAGCGGGCAGGATTCGCTCCAGGCGCGAATCGAGGCCGCGCTGGAACGGATTTTCTCGACCGCAGTGCGCGTGCGCGGTTCCGGTCGGACCGATGCCGGCGTGCACGCGCGCGGACAAGTCGCCACATTCACCCTGCCGCGCGCGTTCGACGCGGCGGAACTGCACCGCGCCCTCAACGCCATTTTGCCCGATGACATCGTCATCCTGAATGCTGACGCGGTCGGTGACGATTTCGATCCGCGGCGCCACGCGACCTCGCGCGTCTATGAATATCGCGTGCTCAATCAACAGATGCGCTCGGCGTTCGAGCATCGCTTCGCGTGGCTGATTCGCGACCCGCTCGACCTCGATCGCATGAAGGAAGCGGCGCGCATCTTCATCGGCGAGCATGACTTCGCGGCGTTTCGCACTCTTGGCACCGAGGTGAAAAGCACCGTGCGGCGCGTGCACGTAAGCGAATGGCGTCGTGATGGCGCGCAACTTACCTATCGCGTCGAAGCGTCGAGCTTCCTGCGACACATGGTGCGCACGATGGTCGCGACGATGGTCGAAGTCGGACGCCGCAAGCTGCAGCCGGACTTCGTCGCGCAGTTGTTTCAGCATCGTGAGCGCTCGATGGCTCCTGCAGCCGCTCCGCCGCAAGGACTATTCCTCATCGAAGTTCGCTACTGATCGATCATCATCGCGCGCGATGGTACGCGGGCGCGCAAAATGCGCGATGGAACGGGCTCTACTGAGCCGCCGCGCGCGATCTCGTTCGGGCACAACGATGAAATGACACACCTGTTGAAAAATGTGCTCGATCCTTAAGAAAAAACCACATTTCTGAGGCCTTGCCACTTGCATTAGTCAAAACTCTCGTTCACGCTTGCTGGCAGCCCACATCGCGGGCGCAAGGAGGAGGATGATGACGCAGTCGCAAGTAGCAGCGCATCTCGCTGACAAAATCGGGATCACCAAAAAACAGGCGAAGACCGCGCTGGAAGAGCTTACCGGGCTGGTCGTCCGCGAGCTCAAGAAAGAAGGCTCGCTGCGGTTGGCCGGTCTTGGAATTTTCCGCAAGCGCAAGAGCAAGGCGCGAATGGGACGCAATCCCGCGACCGGAGAGGCGATCAAAATTCCGGCGCGCACGCGGCTGCGTTTCACCGCCGCCAAGGCGCTCAAGGATTCAGTGCTGGGCGCGAAATAGTTTGGGGTCGGGTTTCATGCGAGCCGCGAGATGGATGCATTCCTCTCGCGGTTCGCTTTTATAGACTCTGCGCCGGCATCGTCTCGGGAGTCTTGATGTGCTCGGGACGAAAGCCGATTCCAACAATCCGCGCCGGGATCCTCCGCAAAATCGGCCAGCGCCGCGCCATTTTCAGAAATAGCGGAAGCTGCAAACTTTGACTGCCGTTCAGCACGCGGCTGATGAACCGATTCTGGATGAATAGCTGGATACCTTGCGTCATGCGCGTGGGAAACTCACGCCGCCGCTGCACCTCGCGCAGCGCTTCTATATCGACATTGCCGCCTCGCAGATGCACCACGAGAGCGTTCGCGGTGGCGATCGCATCCTGAATCGCGAGGTTGATTCCGACTCCACCGATGGGTGACATCGCGTGGGCGGCATCGCCGATGCACAAAAGTCCGCGGCAGCACCAAGTGCGCAGGCGATCAACGGTGACCGACAGCAGGCTTATCTGTTGCCAGTCCCTCAGTTCATCGATGCGATCGCTCAAATAGGGCGCGAGCTGAACGACCTCGCGATGAAACGCCTCCATCCCGCGAGCTTGAAAATCCGCGAAACTACCCTTGCGAATCAGGAATGCGCACTGCCAGTAATCGCCACGATCGAGAGTAATGAGGAAGCGTCCGGCTTCGACGTGCCCGAGCGACTGCGCGGGATCGCTCGGCTTGCGCGAGATGCGCATCCAGAGCACGTCCATCGGTGCGCCGAGATCCATGACCTCGAAACCGGCTCGCGCGCGCAT
>DATGKG010000413.1:0-3294 GCA_035294805.1 Binataceae bacterium (SeqCode)
AAGGCGATCGCCATCGTCCTTCGCGCTGAAGATGAGGTAGAAGCTCGTCATCAGGCATACGGCCGCGATCGGCTCGCCGGTCATTTCAGTGGCATAGGGAAACAGAATCGTGGCGAACGCCATGATCAGCGCGATCGCGGCGCTGCGTCCCGCAGTGGCTCCCAAAGCGCGGGCGAAGCGATACATCAGGACGGTAAGCAGCGCTACGGGCAAGCTTACCGAGAGCACGATGGTGAGATACGTCACTATCACCCACATCAGAGATTCGTTCCGGGCGGCCAACGGCAGGCTGACAAACCAGCTCACGAGGCTCCATGGCAAAAGTCCGGTGAGGGAAGCGCCGGGTGCCTTCACGGAATAGTAATGGCCTCCGATGCTGATGATGTCGGCGGTGTTGTAACCGCAGAATCCATCGATCCAGAGGGTGCGGCGCTCGAGTACGGAACGAATCAGGTCGAAGCGCGCGGCGGTACTCTGGTCGGCCGCCTGATAGAAATACGAGAAGCTGAAAAACGATACCCAGAAGAGCGTATTCTCGATTCGCTTATCGATGCGTTCTTTAAGGCTCACCGGCGCGCCGCCTTTTTCTTCGCTTCGCGGCGCGCTTCCGCGCGATTGACCTTGGGTGGCTCGATCGCGAACAGCCGCCATCCTCCGTATGCGATCGCGAACAGCAGCAAATAAGTCAGCACCAGCGAGTAGAGTTTTCCGATCGGCACTGGTTGAGCGGCTTGCCGAATCTTCTCGAGATCGTAAGTCGGCTGCGCATTGGGTGGCGGCGCAGCGATCGAGGTCACGCTGGCATTGCGAAAAAACGCGCGGCCGGTATTGAGGCTGCCGAAGCCGCCCACGCGCAACGCCACCTGAACGTCGGCCCCCTTCGGGCCAACCCGCATGTACATGCCGACCTTGGTCCAGTTGCTATTCCCCTTGACCTCCGGCGACATGATGCCGTCTTCCATGACCGATATTGTCGCGCCGCTGTTTTGCGCGCCGACGTTCTCGGTGCGGATTTCCGCACTGATGTAGTACCAGCCGGGCTTCAATTCCAGTTGCTGCCACCATCGCGCGTCGTTGGGTTTGACCGCATTGACCTCGGCCTCGCCGGGTCCGCCGTTGGGAGGATGAGTCCAGTTGAACGTGACCGCATCGGGCTCGTTGACCCATGCCTGCGTCTGCCAATCGTCGGGCTGATTTTCGGAGCCCTTGGAGAGTTCGGCGTTGCTAAGGAGTTCATTAGCGGCGCGCACGCGAGGCGCGAACGCCAGCATGGTGAGAAAAACGAATGCCGCCGATGCGATGCGCAATCCCCTGCCCCTCCTCTCCCGGCGCATCCTCAAATCCAGTTCCTGATTCCGGGCCCTTGCAGCCACATTCGCGCATAGTAACCGGCGCGCTCGATTGGGATCGCCGTCCAGACCGGAAAGAAATAAACAAAAAGTATAACCACGCCCGACACGAAGACTCCGACCACGTATTTGCCGCTATACTGCGGATAGCGCATGAGGAATGCGATCCACAGTCCGAACATAAGAACCGCGACAATCGCGCCCCATCCGACCAGTCCCAGAATCAGCGCCGGCACGATGGTCGCCAGAATCGCGAGATGCTCCTGCCACATTTCCTCTGCGCCATACCAAACTTCGGCAAGTACGGCGGAGAGCGCGAGAAAGCCGAGATAGACCGCGGGCATGTAGTGGTAAAGGAACAGCGTGCGCCCGATCCATACCCACATCAGGACGTAAGTGAGATATCCCGACAGCATGAAAATGCGCGTCACGCTCGGACGCTCGATGGCGTAAATCCCGTTGAAGGTCATGCCGGTGAGCGCGCCCCACCAAATCAGAGGATTGCCGCCGCCCCATACGGTGGAAACCTTGCCTTCCTTGGGAAAATGCTGCCAGTACGCGACCGGTCGCAGCATCAACGGCCAGCTCCACCATCGCGATGAGTACGGATGCGTCGCGCTGGCGACCGAATCTTCGTACCACACAATGTCTTTGTAATAGTGGAACAGATCCGAGATGCCGCCCCACCATCCGAGGAAGTAATTAATCAGGAAGGTCGAGAGATAGAAGATCGCGGTGACGGTCGCGAGGGCGGTCACGGCGCCAAACACGCGCGGGATACGATACGGGTCTGGACCGATGCCGGCGCCGCCAACGCGAGTCTGATCGGAGCTCATCTGCCATACGTCGTAGGCGACGAAGGCGGCGGCCAGGACGCATGCCACTACCGGGATATAGAGCTTGCTGCCGAGGCAGATGCCGAGTGCAACTCCCATGAAGATTAGCACTCTGCGTTTGGCCAGCATCGAGCCGGTCTGCAGAAAGCGGAACAGGAGCAGGTATGATATCGCGGCAAACGTCAGGTAGACGATGTCGATGCATGCGATGCGCGAATCGACCAGAAAAAATCCGTCGAGCATCACGCATCCGGCCGCGAACGTCGCCGCGAGGCGATCCTTGAACATCCGGCGGCCGAGCAGATAGGTCACCCCGACCAGCACCGTCCCCATCACCGCATTGCCGACGCGCCAGCTCCACGAATGATCGCCGAAAATCCAGATGCTGAGTGCGATCAGCAGCTTGGCGACCGGCGGATGCGGATCGAGAAAGGTTTCCGCATGCAGATATTCGCGCGCCTGGCCGACGAAATGGACTTCATCGAAGACGATCTCGGGTGGCGTGCCGAGGTGCCAGAAGCGTGTTGCGACAGTGACCGCGGTCAGAGCCGCGAGGATGATCGTATCGATCCGGAGCCACGGCAACAGCGGCCGCGCTTCGGCCGCTTCGACTTCGGTCAGTTTCTTCACGTGGGCGTCGGTGGGAATCAATCCCCTGATGAGCTGCAGCAGGTTGTTCTCGGGCGCCGCGTCTCGATCAAGCGCGGTGAGCCCGAAACGGACCGTCACCGCAAATGCCGCGAGGTTGAGCGCCGAGGCGAGCATCGCGGCGCCATCGTGCGCATCGAGAAAGACCGCGGCACTCTCGAGCGTGTGTTTGACGTAGGCGAGATTGAACAGGCAGGTGACGGTGAGAATCGCGAACACCACCATCATCTCGGTGCTCTGCAGCGCGAGCGGAATTACGAACACCAGCGCCGGATAGAGGTAACGCTCGTGCATGCGCGGCGCGAACATGAAAAATCCGAACAGTGCGACGAACGACGCATAGAACAGCATCGTCGCATCGCGCTTGCGCCACAGCACATACGCGACGTAGGCATACAGCGGCACCAGCGAAGCCATGCCGAGTGAGAAATACGAAATGCCCGCGAGAGTTCCGAGATCGG
>DATGKG010000414.1:0-3725 GCA_035294805.1 Binataceae bacterium (SeqCode)
GGGCGCGGGAATCACCTTTTCCTGCGTCGCCGTGATCATCGCATGGAGGTACTCGGTCTCGTTCTTGTACACCTCGATGAACTCGACCATTCCGCGATTGCCGACGTTTAACGCGCCGTTTAGTTCGAGCACGCGCGGATCGCCTTCGGAATATTGATCGAGCTTCGAGATATCTTCCGAACCTATAAGGACGGAAGTGTCCTGATTGTTGGGATCGACTGGCGGAACGACGCCGACGCCGACCCGATTGCGCTTGGAGAAGCTGCGGGTCGCGACCGGAAATTCCTCGTAGCGCTGGCCGAATTCCTGACGCAGCCGATAGCGGCATACCGGGCACAGGTCGCCCTCGATATGGACCCCGAGCATTTTCTCGAACTCGCGCCGGAGATGGCGTGGGATGAGATGCAGCGGCTCCTCGTTCATCGGGCATCCTTCGATCGTGTAGATGGGCGGCGCCTGCTCGAGTCCGCGCTGCACGCGCTCGACCAGCGAACTCTTACCAGAGCCGACCGGCCCCATCAGATAGAGCACCTGACGGCTCTCTTCGCCTTTGAGCGAGGCGGAATGGAAAAAGCGGACGATTTGGGAGACCGTTTTTTCGATTCCGAAAAACTCATCGGCGAAGAAGTTGAACACCTTCACCGGCTCGTCCTTATGCAAGCGCTTGGAGCGCGGATCGTCGCCATCCTGCACGCTGCGCACGCCTACCGACATGATCATGTCGTAGATGCGCGCATGCGAGAGCTTGGTCATGGTCGGGTCTTTCTTAACCAGCTCGAGATATTCGAGCAGGGTTCCCTTCCAACGCGTGGACTCTCGCGCGGCGCGATCTTTCTTTATTACTTGTTCGAAATTGGTATCCGCCATCCGCTGACTCCTAAAACTAAAAAAGTTACGTGCGTTGGGGAATGGAAGCTGATGATGCTAAGGGGAAGATCCTTGGCCTCGGAAGCGTTTGTGCTATTTTGCGCACGCATTCCGAGCGCCAGTATAACGAAGCATTCGATTCGCAACAAGTAAGGGCACTTTTCCTCGTGTAGATATTGTTCCTCAGTGCGCACGTTGATCATAGGACGCATTCCGCTCGCGCACATTCACGTTCATTTGCACTGATTTTGCTCGCCGCAAACCCAATTCCCGCTTACCGCGATGCTCTCGCCAAGCACCAGCTTTCCGCGATCGTCCACGACCTGTGCAGCGAATACGCGATCGTCATGCGCGAACGATACCCACCATTTCTCGGCGGCGGCGCGGCGGAGATAAAGCGACTTCTGCTCCATCGTGCGGAGCGCATCGAGGTCGTAGGCCTGATTCCACGGACCTCGGATGTGCGACCGCGTCGGTACGATATCGGCCAAATGCACGAACGCAGCGCCGCCATCGCGCACGATCGCCACCTGATGATCATACGTATGGCCGCCGGTTATGGATGCACTCACGCCCGCGACGATTTCCGTGTCGCCCTCGATTGCTTCGATCGATGCGTGCGTGGGCGCGAGAATTTCCTGCATATGGCGATAGGCAGCGCGCAATCGTTCATTGCGGGAATCGCGCGCGGTCTCCAATTCGCCCTTTTGTACGATTAGCTTCGCTTTAGGAAACGCGGGGACGATGTTGCCCGACGCGCTTTTGCGAATCAGCCCTCCGCAGTGATCGAAATGCAAATGCGACAGGATCACGTGCGTGATGTCGCCCGCGTCCATCCCCATCGCGCGTAGATGATCGGGCAGCCATCCTTCACCATGCGAGAAAATCTTTCGCTCGACATCGCTAAGACGATTGCCGATTCCGCAATCGACCAGAATCGCGTCGCGTCCGCGCATGATGAGCGGGCACGTGAGGTTCAACCGGATGCGATTTTGCTCATCGGGGGGATGCTCGCGCTTCCAGAGCTCGCGCGGCACCACGCCGAGCATACATCCACCGTCGTTCCACCACAGCCCGTCGGTGAGAAACGCGACGGTAAACGAACCGATCGCGATTTTGTCCGGCGCCTCCACCGGCTCAAATCATTTCGCACCGCCGCATCTGTCACAAGTGGTCAGGCGCCGAGTAGCCACAGCCCGAGCAGCAGCGCGGAGGCGGAGCTCTACTTGAGAGCGGCCAAAAGCTGCTGATCCGCCATGGCAGCGTTGACGGCCTGAGTAACCGCCTGCGACAAAACCTCGCCAGTTCTGGTTTCGTATCCAGCCTGCGAGTGCATACCGATGTAGTCTTTGGTGTCGCTTTGATAGGTCTGCGAATACAAGACTTTTCCCGTCGGGTCGCAGACCTGAATCGCGATTACCAAAGTAACTTGAGCCGGAGCCATAATCGCATCGAAGGTGTGAAGTGAGGCCGACTGCACCGTGACTTGTACGATCTTCGCATTAAAGCCAGCGCTCGAGCCCGTGCCAGGATCGGGGGCGTTCTGCACCGCGAAGCCTTTCTGCACGAGTGCGGCGCTGAGCGAATGGTACAGGTAATCATCGAGTTCCGGCCCCGACACCACGGTCGCTAACCCGATCTTTCCAAGCGTGGTGCTGGTTCGCGTATCCCGCACTGTCGCTAGTCCGAGGGCCGGCGATCCGGCCGCCGCAACGGCTTGTGGCGCCTGAGGAAACTGAGAATTGAATGCTACGCTGCCGCAGCCGCCGGTTAACATTGCGATCATCACCGCGAACACTCTTGTCTTCATGACGCGCCCTCCCGCGCGGCCTGAATCGCATGTACAGACGCTTCGCCGCAAGTTTACTAACTGCCAAGTAACCATAGCCCGAGCAGCAGCGCGATGCCGCCGCATCCCGCGATCGCGAGGTTGAATGTCATCAGACGCCGTGCCGCGTGCCGCGCTTGCGACGCATCCGGTGACGCGAGGAGGCCCTCCGCGCGCCACGACATCGTGAGGAGGACATACATCGCGGAGAGGGCCGCGATTTTCAGCGCGAGCAATTCGATGAAGGCATTCGAGAAGGAGAACCGTCGCATCAGCCCTGCGATGTAGATATTCACGATGCCGCTGACGACGATGAACAGCATCGCCGCGAGTCCGATGCGATTGATCGCGGGTGCGATGCGCCGCACCATCGAGAGGCCCTCGTCATCATCGATTCCCGTCGCACTCGCGGCGATGACGAAGACGACCGCCGCGCCGATCCAGGCGATGCCTCCGATCGCATGTAGCCACAGGATGGTGATGCGCATCGAGGGAGACATCGCGAGGGTTGTATCACGATCTGAAACCCTTGCCCGATTTTTTAATCCTTGCCCGATTCTTAACCCTCACCCATCGGGTGAGGGTTAGGATTCGGGCGAGGTTCAGAGAGGTTCCGCTGGAGATTTTTTTCCAAGTGCGATACGGCATCGGAGTTGAGGACACGACGATGCTCAATCCCTACATCGAAGCATGGCAAATCCGCGAGCTCATCGCGAAGAAGGAACTCAAGCTGCGCGAGGTCGCGGAATTTTTCAATCGCCGCATCGAGCAGCATAACGCCAAGCTCGGCGCCTTCATGACGCCAACGCCCGAGCGCGCGATTGCCGATGTTGCGCGGCTGGAAAAAGCGAACGCCGCCGATATCGCGAAGATGCCGCTCTACGGCATCCCGTATTCGCTCAAGGACCTCACCTGGACGGCTGACATCAAAACCACGATGGGGTCGAAGAACTACGAGAACTACATGCCGCCGATGGATGCCGAGGTCACCATTCGCATGCGCAATGCGGGCGGTATTCTGCTCGGCAAA
>DATGKG010000415.1:0-16682 GCA_035294805.1 Binataceae bacterium (SeqCode)
GCCGCATCGGAAGTTTTTGATCGATCCGATCTCATGGTCGGAATAGAAGGCTAGATCGCAGTCGAGCGGTCCGATGTAATCGATCGGAAGTCCGGCCGGCACGGTGCGATCGACGACCTCGGTCCACGGCTTCAACGTGCGATGCTCGCCAAGCGCGGGATTCAAAAAGCCATACCAGAACAGCGTGCCCGCGATCGCGATCAGCGCTACTCCACAAGACTGTCCGAGCGCGCGATGGCGCGCGGCCGCGGCCAGCACGATGATCGCGCCGGCGATCGAAAGGAACATCCACAGGATGACTCCCGCCGACCCGTGCGCCGTCGCATCAATCAGAACTTCGAGGAATTGCTTGTTGGTTTTATCCAGACCGAATGCCACCGCGGATCCCGACCACAGCAACGCGAGCAGAGCGAGAACCACCAGCAGGACGCCCGCGGCGATCGCGATCGATGCCGCATCGAATAACTTGCTCGCAAGGTCCGGGTTGCGCGGTTGCGCGGCCGCATTGGTGATGACGCATCCGATGAGCGCGGCAAGCGCGGGAAACAATGGCAGGATATAGACCGCGCACTTGCCCGCCGAAATCGTGAAGAATCCCAGAATCGCCGCGAACCAGCACAGCGCGAAAAGTACCGGCGGCGGAATGTTTGCGCGTCCGCGCCAGATCATCACGGCTAGAGCGGGATAGAAGAGGCTCCACGGAAGAAAGCCCGAAACCAATCGCGGGATGAAGTAGTAAAAAGGATTCTGGCATTCGCCGATGCCGCCGGCCGCCGCGCCGAAGAAGCGCCGGAACAGCCCGTGCACGATTTGCCATTCGAAGAAGGCGTTGCCGCCGACCTCAAGCGCCGCGAGATACCAAATCGCTCCGATCGCGAGGGCTATCGTGAAGGTCGCGATGACTTCGAGGCTGAACGCCTCGCGCAAGCCTCGCTGTAGCGCGAGAAAAATCGCCAGCGTCAATCCCGGCAGCACGAGGCCCAGCGGCCCTTTGGTCAGCATCGCCCCGCCCATCGCGAGGGCAGCGCATGCCAAGAGCAACTTGCGCCTGGGTTCGCGCGCGAAGCTCCGCTCGAGGCATACCATCGCCGCCGCCAGGAACATCATCAGGATGGCGTCCATACGAGGCTGGCGCGCGGCGTCGGCGATATACTGCGTCGAAAGCAGAACCGGCACGGACCACATCGCGACGCGACGGCTGAGCGCCGACGCGAGCCATGCGTACAGAATCGAGGTCGTCGTCGCGGCGGCGAATATAGAAGGCGCGCGCAGCGCTATTTCGTTCCATCCGAAGATGCGCACCGCGGTCGCGGCCGCCCACCAGTACATCGGAGGCACCTGGACCGGGGTTCGGGGCGCATAATGCGGCAAGACGAGATTGCCGGCGAGCACGTCGCGCACCGCGCCCGATTCGCATATTCCCAGCTCCTTGGTGAAGGGAGCTGCCGGCGCGAGCAGGCATACAAAGGCAAGCGCGACGGCGAACGCCGCGATGGATTCGAGCGCGAGCTGTCGCCCGCAAATGCGATCGGTCAACGCCTCGAAATCCATGGCGAGATAATGCCAACGGCAACTCGCCACTGCGAGATGCTGGCGGCGCGCAAATCCGCATTATCGCGCCGACAGCGCGTCGCGACGCGTCGAGAAGCTATGTTGCTGTGATTGCGGCGCGCCGTGGCGCCGGTCGATCAATCCAGCTAGGCGCGCATTACGTTGGCGGCCTGCAGACCCTTAGGTCCTTGAGAAACTTCGAACTGGACTCTCTCTCCCTGCTCGAGAGATCGGAACCCGTTGCCATCGATGGCGGAATAATGGACGAAGACTTCCTGCCCATCCTCCATTGTAATGAACCCGTACCCCTTCTTCGGGCTGAACCATTTGACAGTACCGGTAGTAGCCATTTCCCCCGAACCTCCCTAAAGAGAGACCATCGCTGATAGCGGTCTCGCGGTCACCCTAACCACACCCGCCTCCGCGGCGAGAATACGGGTAACGCCCGCGCATATACCATATGCGCGTCAGAAAACAAAACATTCGTTCAAAAATTGAGGTAAATAGTCATTCCTCTAGTCGATTGAATGACTATTGCGAGTGGGTATAGGCGAAACTCAGTAACTCACTTGTATGTATCCTTATGTCTCTTAGTGTAGCCAGGAAGCGAGAAGGCGCAGCTAGCTGGAGCGCTGCTAAAAAAGGCGATGAAGATCGCCTACTAGCTAATGGCTAAGTCGACCAGCGCCGGATCGGTCTCGCATGAATGTGACAATGATCCGGGATCTGACGCATCACGTCATCGATGATGAAATCGCTGTTGCCATACTTCTTTCGTGCGACCAGCGAGAGCGCCTCGATCATGAACGCCTTCTCATCGTCGGTGGGCGCGACGCGATGATCTCCTAGCACCGCCATCGGCGTGTCGCACGAATCGCAATCGAGAATCGCAAACTTGAATGGAGTCTCATACTGGCAGTACCAGGGAGTGTAGTGTTTCAGTTCGCATAGATCGCACTTCGCCATTGAATCCGTACCTCCAGCAGGCGGTTGAAAAAGGATTTTCAAAACCTGCTTCCCCCACTGTAATCTCCCACAGCGGGGGAGAACTAAAGGAAAGCCGACATCGTTATTGGATTCTTATAGCGAAAAGTGCGATGCGCTTCACGGCTTCGCGGCGGCCGCGGGCGAAGCTGCCGGTGAGGCAACCTCGTTGCCGGCTTTCGCTGCGGTCTTCGCGGCAGCCATTTCCCTCTTCTTACATTTGTAGACGCTGCTGGCCGAGATGCTCATGTCCTTGGCAATCTCTTTCGTCTTCTTGCCCGCGTTGACTTCCTGCATGACCGCATCGCAGTCGACTTTCTTTCCCGCGGTGGCGTATGCGGATGGAATGCTCGTGGCGATACCGAGCGTTATGCCCAGCGCGGCCGCCGAAAGCGACATCACGAATCGTTTCATCTCCTCGACTCCTTGTTGAATTTCGACGAGCGACATTAGCTTAAAATGATTGCCGCTAACAAGCGGCTAGAATTCGACCATCACTTTGGTCTGATCGCTTGGGCGCGACAGCGCCGCGAAGGCATTCGGCAATTCGTCGATGCCGATGACATGCGTGATCATCGCTTCGGTCGAGACGCGTCCGACCGCCAACATATCGATCGCCGTTTCGATCTCACCCGGCTCCAGTCCGAGGCTGAACCGGATGTCTAATTCGCGATTGAGCGCCTGCATCGGACGAAACGAATCGTCCTCCATACATACGCCGAGCACGACCACGCGGCCGCCGCGACGCGCATAGGTCACTGCTTCATCGAGAGTGCCGGCCGCACCGATGCATTCGAAAACCACATCGGGCTGCGCGCCCGTCATCTCCTGCACGACGGTCGCCGGATTCTTGACGCGCGGATGAACGGCAGCATCGGCGCCCATCTGAAGCGCCTTGTCGCGGCGTCCGTCGGCCATTTCGGACACCACGATGGTGTGTGCGCCGGCGAAGCGCGCCCATTGCAGCGTGACCAGCCCGATCGGTCCGGCACCCATGATGACGCAGGTCTCGCCCGCGCGAAGTTGCGCGCGATGCACACCATGCAGCCCTACCACCAGCGGCTCGACCGTCGCGCCAAGGCGATGGCTCATGCCCGCCGGCATCTTGTAGCAACTGCCCGGCGTAGTCTTCATCTTCTCGGCGTATGCGCCTGGCACGTCGCCGAAACCGACGCCCTTCATCTTGCGACAGCGCGAGGTTTTCCCGCTACGGCAAGGTTCGCATTCGCCGCACGCGATGTATGACATCACGACGACAGGATCGCCTGGAGCAAAGCCGCTTACTCCCGGGCCGACCTCGTCGACGACGGCGGAGAATTCATGCCCCATGATGGTACCGGGAGGCATCTTGAAGCCGTACTTCGCGGCATGCAGATCGGAGCCGCAGATGCCGCAATCTTTCACGCGCACGATCATCTCGCCCGCCTCAGCCTTCGGATCGGGAACCTCAACGACTTCGAGCCGGGCGCCCGGCGCTTTGTAAACGCATGCTTTCACGATGCGCCTCCTATCGGTTGCCGGGAAATTTCGGCTGACGACGTTCGCGAATCGCGCTGACACCCTCGCTGATGTCAGCACCGAGAAAGTTCAGCATCTCCATCGCGAGCGAAGCATCGAAGGCGGGGCCGAACATGCGAATCCAGTTGTTGAGCGCGCGCTTGGTGAACCGCGTCGCTTCCTGCGGGCCGTTGGCGAGCTTGCGCGCGACCTCGAATGCCTTATCCATCAGCTTGTCCGCCGGTGTGCATAGCGCGACCAGACCGATGCGCTCCGCCTCTTTGCCATCGATGAAATCCGCCGTGAGCAGGTAATACTTCGCCTTCGCCATCCCGCACAAAAGCGGCCACAGGATGACCGCATGATCGCCGGCGGCGACGCCGAGCCGGATGTGCCCGTCGGTGATACGCATCGTTTCCGACGCGATCGGAATATCCGCCATGAACGCGACCGCGAGGCCCGCGCCAACCGCGACGCCATTGATCGCCGAGATGATCGGCTTGTCGCAGTTGAGCATGTTGTAGACGATGTCGCCTGCCTCTTTCATCATGCCTACGATAGTCTTCCCGTTCCCCTTGATCTCCTCGATCATGTCGAGATCGCCGCCGGCCGAAAACGCGCGCCCCGCGCCGGTGATCACAACCACGCGGGTCTGCTCGTCATCGGCGACATCGAGCCATACGCGGCTCAGCTCCCAATGGAGGCGGCGATTGGTCGCGTTGAGAACATCGGGCCGATTGATGGTGATGAGCAGGATGCCGGGATCGAAACGCTCGAACAGAAGATGTTGGTATTCGCTGTATTGCATAAGGGTGCCCTCAAGTCCGCGCTGCGGCGATTTTGAGGCTACCCTACGATCCGTGAGGGGCTCGCGACAATGCCGGCGAAATGGAAACGGCCGGATTCGCTCATCGTCAAATCCGGCCGCGATGATCGATCGCAGCGAATTAGTTCAGCAGGTTGAGCGTGTTGGTTCCGTCGTCGACAAAGTACACACCGGTTCCATCCGGCGTGATAGCGAGGCCGAACAGCGTGCCCGCGCCCGGATCGGCCGGAGGCGCGGAAGTCGAGTCGAGGTTCACCGTCGCAACCTCAGTCCCAGCGACCGTCGATTCCACGATGTTCCCGTCGCCCGCGTTAACGGTGAGAATGTCGCCGTTAGGCGCGACCGCAAGTCCGAGCGGCGAGAACAGCGAGCTTCCCTGGGTAATAGTGTTGCCGATGCCCGCGCTATTGTGACGCGTCATCGCCTTTGAAATAGCGGCGACACGATTGTTGAGCGTATCCGCAACGTAGAGCGTGCCGTCGGAACCGAGGCCGACACCGGTTGGCCCGAGGACCAGCGCGGCCGGATCGGTGCGCTCGGGAAATCCCGACCCGATCATAGTGGTCGAATCGACTTTGGGCGTGCTCTTTGAAAAATCCAGCACGATCCGAATCACGGTGCCCTTAGTCACGACCTTGCCGCCGCCGGCTACCGTACCGTTGAGCACATTGGTGACGAACAGGACGCTCTTGCTGCCATTATCGACCGCGGTCATGTCCCATGGGCCGTTGATCATTTTGCTGGTCAGCGTATCGACGACCTTGCCCGTGTTGTCGAGGATGATGAGACATCCCGCGGCCGTGGTGGCGGAGGTTCCGTCAGTCGTCGGAAGGCTGCCGACTACGACGAAGCTCTTCTGGACGATCGCAAGCGCGGTGGTCAATCCGACGCCGCCGGTGCATTTGCTGTCGCTGATTTGCGCGAACAGCGTGGTCGCTCCGCCCGGCGTTATCTGGACGATGGTGGTCCCGGTGCCCTGTGCATTTGACGATGCATTGAAGTTGCTGACCAGGATGTTCCCTTCGACCAGCGAACCGGACGTCATGGGAACGACGGCGACGCCGTAAGGATTAACGTCGCCATTGCCGGGAACTGTGGTCGCAACCTGATTGTTGTTGGTGAGGGACCCGATAAAGGATCCGGCCGCTCGACTCGATGTCGGAAGAGCAACAAGGATTAAGAGAGTAGCAATCGCGGAAGATAGCGCCTTCATGTTTGGTCCTCCAGGTGGGATAGTGCGGACGCGTCACTTGGAGTCAACAAAATTGAAGATCGATTGGTTCCCGCCTCAGATGATCATTTGAACTCGAGGCCGCGCGTACAGCGGCTGACCTCGATACCGCTACCGACCGGTAGCAGCATCGATTGCAGGTCCGGCTTCGCGCGCACGTGCTTGCGATACTCTTCGGCCTCCTTGCGCGAGAATTGTCCGCCACGATCATCGCGCCTGAGACTCAGCTTCGGATAGAAAAGATCGAAGCACGTTATGTAAAGATCCTTCCACAAATCCAGCAACACGAAATCGATCGAGGGCTGGAGCGACGCGATCGATTCGCGCGCGTCACCCAGTTTGAATTCGACCAAACTCGCGAGGCCGGCCTTGCTCAGCTCCTTGCGTGCGTATTCCTGCTTGCCCGCATGCACGTCGAGCGTGATGACTTTGCCCCCGGTCGCGCGCGCCGCCTCCGCCAGCCATACGGTGCAGTACCCGTGTAAGGTTCCGATTTCGAGGATGGTCTGCGCCTTCGATTCCTTGATGAGTGTGTTCATCAACTGGCCGGTGGCGGGTCCGACCGCAAGCAGAAGCTCGTCGATGTTTTTCAGCGCTTCGGCCGGCGGCATTTCGCGCGTCCGCATCATTTCGGCGTCCGAACGTTGACGATACTCGTGCAGGACCGTCTCGATCGCGGCATCCGTATGGAAACTCCTTTCGGTAGGAAAATCAGTCGAGGACCGCGGCAGGTTCCGGCGTCACATTGGTTACTGCGATCTCGGTGCGGCGGCCGCTCACCTCTTCGCCGGCGTCGGGGGCGAGTGCTACGAAAAGAAGCGATGACAGCATTCCCAAGACTCCCACCACCACGAAGGGCACCGTGAAGTCGTGCGAGGTGAGTGCCGACGCCGGACGTCCGGCGAGGCTCAGATGGAGCAATAGCGCAGCGATCGCGACGCCGAGGCTGAGGAACAATTGCTGCGCCATGCTCGCCAGACTGCTCGCGTTGCTCATTAGCGGATTGGGCACATCGGCATAAGCGAGAGTGCCGAGCGCGGTGAATTGCAGCGAGCGAAGAAATCCACCCGACAGCAACGCGAGGATGATAATAAAATGCGGCGTGGTCGGACGGAACAGCGCGTAGCTCATCAGTACCATGGACGCGATGACGCCGTTGCCGATCAAAACCGATCGGAAGCCGAAGCGACGGATGACGGGAACCGCGGTGACCTTCATGAACAGCGCGCCCGCCGCGCTGGTGAAGGTCAGCATGCCGGATTCGAAGGGGCTAAGCCCGAACACCAGTTGCAGCAGCATCGCGAGGAGGAAGGGCAACGCGCCGATTCCCATGCGGAACAGGCCGCCGCCGACCGTCGACATCGCAAAAGTGCGGATGTTGATCAGCTCCAGATTAATGATCGGATATTTCACCCGCCGCGCGTGGACCACATAGGCCGTACTACATAGAAATCCGCCGGCCAGAATCGCGATCACCATCGGAACCGGCAGCACGCCCCGCCCAACCATCTCGAAGCCGAGCACCATTGCCGCCAGGCCCACGCCGGTCAAAACGAAGCCGAGAACATCGAGCGGGAAAACTTCCGCCTCGCGAATGTTCTCGATGAAGATGGTGACCAGCGCGAAGCCGATAATGCCGATCGGCACATTGATGAAAAAGATCCAACGCCACGAGTAGTACGTCACGATGAAGCCGCCCAGCGGCGGCCCGACCACCGGACCGAGGATCGCGGGGACCGTCAGATACGACATCGCGGTGACGAGTTCCGATTTGCGCACCATCCGCAGCACGATGAGGCGTCCCACCGGCACCATCATCGCACCGCCGAAGCCTTGTGCGATGCGCGCGGCGATCAGTTGCGGCAGCGACTGCGAAATGCCGCACAGAATCGAGCCGCAGGTGAAGATGATGATCGCGGTGCGAAAAACGGTGCGCGCGCCGTAGCGATCCGCCATCCATCCGCTGATGGGAATGAAGACCGCAAGGCTCAGCAGGTACGATGTGATCGCGAGGTTGAGGCGGATCGGATCCTCATGCATCGAATGCGCGATGACCGGCAGCGCGGTGGAGATGATGGTCGAGTCGAGCATCTCCATGAACAGCGCGCATCCGACGATAAGCGGCGCGAGTTGAGCATCGGAAAGATTGAGGCGATTTTTTCTCTGCATCTGACCGGAGAGGTCTAACTTTACTACAACCACTTTGTGGGTAAATGGACGCGCGAGTCCAAAATGGTCGGAGCTGCCACCGAATTTTTAACGATCTTCGTGCCGAACGAGAACCGTCCATCCAACGGATGATGCTCGGCATTTAGTTTGCTGTGTTTCAGATCGCAAAGTTTACTGACTAGAGGCGAGAGAAAAACTCATACGCGATGTCATTGAACTGATGGCAGAGGGTTGCGCGTCGGCGCTCTGACTATAAAACGGGCAGCACGTGCTATCTCGATGGGCGTTGCGTTACGCGAGGTTTCGTGACAAATAGCGGTTTGCATTCGTGAGTGGGATTCTTCTTCCGCTGGTCGTGCTTTTTGCAATCCGGGCATTTGCATTCGATGGGCGCGATCTGCTTGCGTCCCAAGACTGATTTCTTAGTGAGGGTCCGCCGTTCCCAAAATTGGCGAGGAGGATTAGCGATTCGATGACGCCGAAACAAGTTCTAGGGATGATCAAAGAAAAAGGTGCCGTGATGGTCGATATCAAGTTCATCGACCTGCTCGGACAGTGGCAGCACTTCACGGTTCCGATCTCGGAATTCAAGGATGAATCGGCCTTCGAGGAAGGGCTCGGCTTCGACGGCTCCTCGATTCGCGGGTGGCAATCGATCGAGTCGAGCGACATGCTGGTCATCCCCGATCCAGAAACCGCGGTGATGGATCCCTTCACCAAGGATCCGACGCTGAGCCTCATCTGCGATATCTCCGATCCCATCACACGCGCCGACTACACGCGCGACCCACGCAACATCGCGCGCAAGGCCGAGCAGTATCTCAAATCGACGGGTATCGCCGACACCGCGTATTTTGGTCCCGAGCCGGAGTTCTTCATCTTCGACGGTATCCGCTTCGACACCAATCAGCACTCGAGTTACTTCTATATCGAATCGAGCGAAGGTTCGTGGAACAGCGGCAAGGAGGGCGTCAATCTTGGCTACAAGCCGCGCTACAAAGAAGGCTACTTCCCGGTCGCTCCGAACGATAGCCTCAACGACATCCGCACCGAAATGGTCCTCGAAATGGAGCGCGTCGGCATCCGGGTCGAAAAGCAGCACCATGAAGTCGCGACCGCTGGACAAGCGGAAATCGACATGCGCTTTCAGTCCCTGGTGAAGATGGCGGACTGGCTGACCTGGTACAAATACATCTGCAAGAACGTCGCGACCCGCCACGGCAAGACCGTCACCTTCATGCCGAAGCCGCTGTTCGGTGACAACGGCTCGGGCATGCATACGCATCAGAGCCTGTGGAAGGGCGAGACGCCGCTATTTGCGGGCAATGGCTATGCCGGAATGTCGGACCTCGCGCTGCACTACATCGCCGGCATCCTCACTCATGCGAAATCTATTGCAGCATTCACCAACCCGGGCACGAATTCGTATCGCCGGCTGGTCCCCGGCTTCGAGGCGCCGATTAACCTCGCATATTCGAGCCGCAACCGCTCGGCCTCGGTCCGTATCCCGATGTACTCGCCCTCGCCCAAGGCAAAGCGTATCGAAGTACGCTTCCCGGATCCGACCTGCAATCCGTACCTCGCGTTCTCCGCGATGATGATGGCGGGTCTCGACGGCATCCAGCGTCGCCTCGATCCCGGACAGCCGCTCGACAAGGACATCTACGCGTTGACTCCGGCCGAGTTGAAGGAAGTGCCGAGCATGCCGGCCTCGCTCGAAGAGGCGCTCGATCATCTGCAGAAGGATCACGAGTACCTGCTCAAGGGCGACGTGTTCACCGCCGATTTGATCGAGACGTGGATCGACTACAAGATGAATCGTGAAGTTAGCCAGACGCGGCTGCGTCCGCATCCGTATGAGTTCGCGATGTATTTCGACGCGTAAGACTTGACTGTCCTCCCTCCAGTGTCAAAGCGGCGGGCCTTTGCAGGTCCGCCGCTCTTCTTTGCGACCTTTGGGTCTACGTGCCTCTGTGGTTTGCCTGTTTCTTCGCTGTGAATCCGGATCAGGTCTGCTATTCCGCCCCGATATGAGCGCCCTTTTCCGCGACCGATCGCCGCATGAGCAGAACAAAGAAGACCAGCAGGATCCCGACCGCGAAAGAAAACGAGAAGACGTCGAAGTAGGCCAACGACAGCGCCTGCTGGGTCCTCGATTGGTCGAGAGCGCCTAAAGCAAGCTGATGCGAAAGGGCAAGGTCGCCGGTCTGGCGCAGGAAGAACGATTGACCTTGAGTTATCATACTATTGACCGGCTGATTCAACTGATCGAGGCTCTCATTGAGCCTCAGACTATGAAACTGCAGCCGCCGTTCCTGGATGATCTGGGCGACCGAGGTCCCCACGCTCCCGCCTTCGTTGCGAAGCAAGGCGAGCAATCCTACCGCGGCGCCGCGGACCTCCTTCGGAAGATATATAAAGGCCGCCACGTTGAGCGGCGCGAACAGCATCGACAGTCCCACGATGATCACCACTCGCGGCCACACCACCTGCCACGGGCCGATCTCCAGGTTGAGATGCGCCATCCAGAAATTTCCCAGCGCCATCGTGATGAGCCCCGCCGCCATCAGAAAGCGGGCATCGACCCCGCGCCCGAGCAGCGCACCGACGATCAGTAGCGTCAGGATGGCGAAGATTCCGGCCGGCGATAGCACCAAACCGGAAACAGTGGCGTTATAGCCGAAGAGCGACTGCAGCAACGCCGGAAGTGAAACGGTATTGGCGTACAGCACTCCATACGCGCAGAAGATGATGATGCAGCAGGCGCGGAAGTTGCGGTCGGTCAGCGTCCGCAGCGCGACCAGCGGATTACGCAGGTGCAACTCGCGATAGATCAATCCTCCCAGCCCGAGCGCGAACCCGGCCAGCAGCGTCTGCACCCGGAAAAACGGATCGCCGAGCCAGTCCCACTGCTGTCCCTTGCTCAGCATTACCTCCCAACAGACCATCGTCAGGCTAAGCAGACATAGCCCGATCGCATCGAAGGGCTGATTGCGGCTCTTGGCACGCTCGACCTTCAGATATTCCGGATCTTCGACCAGCGCTCGGCACATGAAAAACGCCACGGCGCCGACCGGCACGTTCAGATAAAAGATCCAGCGCCAGCCGTAGTTGTCGGTGATATAGCCGCCTAGCGTTGGCCCGATTACCGGCGCCAGCAGCGCCGCCAGCCCGAACACCGTCATTGCCGCGCCTTGCTTTTCCTGCGGGAACGCATCCAGCAGCACCGCCTGACTCGACGGCTGCAATCCTCCGCCGGCCACCCCCTGCAGCACCCGCGACGCGATGATGAAGCCCAAGCTTCCGGCCATCCCGCACATGGCCGACGCGAAGGTGAAAGTCGCGATCGAGGCCAGGAAGTAGTTGCGTCTGCCGAGTCGCGTCGCGAGGAAGCCGGACATCGGGAGTATGATCGCATTGGCCGCAAGATAGCTTGTGATTACCCATTCGCTGTCCACGTCTGCCGCGGACAAACCGCCTGCGATGTAGCGCAGCGCAACGTTCGCGATGGTTGTGTCGAGCACCTCCATGAAGGTCGGGATCACCACCGCCAATGCGACCAGCCAGGGGCTGACCGTTCGCCGCGGTGCGGCTACTTCCAGTGCTGCTGCGCTCATCGGGAGACGGGCGCGGGCACCGGCATCAGTCCGGTCATCGGAGGCTGGAGAACCTTCCCTGCGTCGGGACCGGTCGGCGGCTCGTAGATGTAGACATAGGGCGTAACCGATAGGCCGATGAAGAGCGGCTTCGCATCGGGATTGTAATCGGTCAGATCGATTCGCACCGGCAGACGCTGCACCACCTTGACGTAGTTGCCGGTGGCGTTCTCTGCCGGCAGCAGCGCGAGCGTCGATCCGGTGCCCATCGTGAATCCGGAAATGCGCCCCTCGAACCGCTGTCGGCGGCCGTACATGTCCACATCGAGGTCGGCGCGCTGCCCGATGCGCAACCTCGCCAGTTGCGTTTCCTTGAAATTAGCGTCGACCCAAATCTCGGTGAGCGAGCGCAGCGCCATCAGCTGTTGCCCCGCGAGGAGCTCATCGCCCGGGTTCACGTTGCGTCGCGTCACGACGCCATCGATGTCTGCGATCACATCGCAGTAGCTGAGATTCAACTGGGCCTGGCGCAGGTTGGCGCGCGCCTCGGTCAGTTTGGCACCCGCCTGCACCACATCCGGAGCGGCCTTGAGCAAGTGCGAGACGATGACATCAAGGTTGCCCGAGGGATCGCGCTTGTAGAAATCCGCCAGCATCTTGTCGGGTGATTGGTCAAAGGTTGTCGCTACCCCGAGCTGCGCTTCGGTCTGCTGCAACCGCGCCTGCGCTGCCTTGACCTCGGAAAAAGTCTGGTCGAGGTCGGGCGGAACCTTAGCCAGGTCTTCACCCTTGGTCGGGGGCGGAAGCCCGAGTTCGGCGCGAATCCGGTAGACATCCTGCTGCGCCTTCTGCTGCTGAGCCTCCGCGACTGAATATGACTCCTGGAACGCATCGAACTCGTTGCGCGATATGACTCGGGTTTCGAACAGCGCTCGTGCGCGATCGAAATCCGCGCGCGTCTTAATAAGCGTCGCTTCGGCGGCTTGCAGCGCGGCTACCGAAGCATGCAGTTCGGCCACCTGGTTCTTGAGATCTTCGATTGCGTGAGTCATGTCGTAGCGTTCGCTATGTGCCAATCCCGCAAGACTCTGATCCTTGGCCTGCGCGGCGGCCAAATCGGACTCGGCGACGCCGACCGCGCCTTGCGCGATATCGACCTTGACCTGATACGGCTCCTTGTCGAGTTGCACCAGCAGGTCGCCCCTATGCACGCGGTTGTTATCGTCCACCAGCACGCGCATGACGTGACCGGGCACGCGCGGCGCGACGAAGGTGACGTGACCGTTCACGTAAGCGTCGTCGGTGGAGACGGTCTTGAAGGCCACGATGACCCTGGGGATGGCGACATAGAGGACCACCAGCGCGACCACGCCGCCCACGAGCCATATCCGAAGCGGACGCTTCGGCGCCGGGGCTTCGGGCTGATGCGTTTCGCCTGGCACCGGTGTATCGGGTGCCTGCGCCGCGACTACCGACTGCGGAAGCGGATCACGGGCAGAACTCTCTGAATTTCCAGTAGACATTGGTCTATGAGGCCTTTGCACATAGGCGGTAGGTTGAGCCAACGATATCGATCGATTGTCTGCACGCGCAGGCAATCGGAAGCGCGAAGCCAGATTAATCGCTTGCGATTGGAAGAGCTACATTCCCAAAGTCGCTGAAAACCTGACAGACATTTCAGCTTCGACGCGGTCGGATTTCAATCACAATCCGGTCACCCTCGCCGGTCCGACGCTCTTCTTTTGCGCCCGTCCGTCGGCGTGGATGCCGCAGTTGCGGCTCAATTCCGCATCTCGCCGCCGCGACCATCTTTCCGCGGGCCGACGCAAGATCAGGTATGCGAATTTATCGGCATCGCGCCGATCGTGCTCGGCAACAAAAAGATCCGCCCAGCTGACATAAATTCCTACATGTACCTCCCGCGCACGCGCCGCATCTCGCGCCGCGTCGCTCGGGTGATGGACCTGATGCATGAGATGCGCGCGTACCGAATCATGAATTTTCTCGATCGCATCGGCTTCTGGGAGATGTGGCTGAGCGGGCGCAAAACCTTTCCACCGCTCTCGCCGCCCACGCAAGATCGGCTGCGAGCGGAGTTACTTCCTGAAATCGAAGCGGTCGAGGCGCTGACCGGCCTCAACCTGAAAGCATGGAAAGAACCCTCCGCGAACGTCAATCAGTGGCTCGAAGTTGCGCCGGAACAAAAGCGCGCTTCGACCTTCGGGCGCCGGGAGATTGCCGCTATCATTCTCGCGCTGATTCCGTTCGCGACCGGCGCAGTGCCGGACGGCCTCGACCTCGGCACGATGCGATTCAATCCGATGCAGATGAATTCGGTCCTCGAAGACAGTGACGACGATAACGACAGTGCGATGATCCTCGCGCTCACCTGATTCGCGAAATCCAAGGAGGAGCGGCGTGACGACGGTGCGCCGCTTCTCTGCTGGAATATGATGATCGCCGGCTGCGCTCGGCTACGAATGCGGATCGCCGGTCCGATGCGTCTTGCCCCCGAGCGCGCGCGCGAGGCCGCTCGGAAGGAACGTGCGTGATAGACGCAGATAGGTCTTCAGGCGCGTCGGCTGGAACCGCAACGCTCGAATGAGCAGCTGGCGCGCCTCGTGAGAATTCCCCTTCGACATTTCGACCAGCGCCTCGCGGCTCAAATCGCTGACGCGGCGGCGCGCGATGTCCTCCGGAACCTCGCCGCTGATTGGGGCGAACGGCAAGTTGAAGCTGTCGTCTTCGGCAATTTCGGTAAGCGGCTTCTGATACGCACGGATGCTCGGGCGGTTCTTCGCTTTGCCGTAAGTGAATGAATCATCGATCTCCGCGTCGGCGCCGGCCGACGAATATCCTTTGCGCAACTCGCCGATGTTCAGGTAGCGATAGCTCTCTTCGAGGAAGTGACACGCGAGCCAAACCGCATCCATCCAGACGTCGTCGATGACAAGGATACCGCCCGGCTTCAGCAGCCGATGCGCATAGTAAGCGTCGCAAAAGACGCCGTCGAATTTGTGATCGCCATCAATGAAGACCGCGTCGAAGGTGCGACCTTCGGCCCATAGCTGCGGCATCACGATCTGCGAACGTTCGAGACAAAAGTCGACATGCTCCCAAGCGCCCGCGTCCTTGATGAGGCGCGTGCCCATTCCCTGAAAAAAGCTGTTCTGCTCGGGATCCATGATGATATGCGCGCGTGGGCCCGCGCCATTTTGCAAAATAGCCTCGAGGATGAAGAGGGCGGATAAACCGGAGCCGCATCCGGTCTCGATCGTATGCTTCGCGTTGGCGTGCGCGATCATTTGCGAAAGGAACTCGCCGCGCTCCATCGAAACCGCACCCGGCCGCAGCTTGTGCTCGGCGCCGTCTTCGCCCATTAGCGTGCGAGTCTGATAGGCGCGGACGATGTGCTCGTGAATCGCGGATGCGGCAGCTGAATTCATCCGGTCAATTCAATATCGCACCGCTCATCCGTGCGATAGACACGGTGCGGTAAAGCGAACATTTGGAAAGACTCTGTCGATAAGTTGTGGATGTTGCGTCAGCGAGCGTTGAATACAACTCCAAGCCGCTTCAGAGTCGCTCTCCCGCAATGACTATTCGAAAGCAATCGCATTCATCACGATGACGACGGTTTTTCCACAACCCTTCCCTTCGATTCTCATCCGACGCCGAGGCTGAGCTGCGCCGGACGCCGCGACGACGGCGTCGGAAGCGCATTGCGCTCCCGCGTTGGCGCAAAGCCGTACTTGATGCGCAGCCGGTCCATGATAGCGCCGACCCGATTCTCATAGTCGGTCGGCGCGTAGACCGCGCGCACATAGTAGGCGTCGATCTGCGGCGCCAGCTCAGGAAACCTCTCGCGCATGAACGGAATGAAGCGGCGCGCAGCGGCCGGCTTCAGGAACAGTGGCCGCCACCATACGCCCTTCGCTCCCGCATCGCGCGCCGCGACGATAACGCTTTCGATCGCGCGCCGCGAATCGGTCAGCCCAGGGATCATCGGCATCATCAGGACGTTGCATTCGATGCCGGCCTTCGCGAGCGTCGCCAGCGTGCGCATCCGCAGTTCGGGCCTCGGCGCGCGCGGCTCCAGGACTCGCTGCAAACGGGGGTTCATTGTGATGCAGGAAAAGTTCACCGCGAGGCTCGAGCGCCGGTTGATGGCGATAAGCAGGTCAACATCGCGCGCGATGAGCGTCGATTTGGTGGTGATGGAAAGATGCAGCCCGGCGACTTGTCCGAAGACCTCGAGCATCGCGCGCGTCAGCCCGTAATTGCGCTCGGCTGGCTGATACGGGTCGGTCGCGGTGCCGATTGCGATAGCGTCGTCACCGATGGGCGTGCGCGAGAGCGTGCGCGCGAGCACCTCGGCCGCCATCCGCTTGACGAAGATGCGCCGCTCGAAGTCCATCGGATCGCGCAGCTCCAGGAAGTCGTGGGTGTACCGCGCGTAACAATAGACACAGCCGAACTCGCATCCGCGGTATGGATTGATGGTCCATCGAAAGGACATTTTGGGGTTGGTGCACCGATTGAGGATCTGGCGCACCGGCATCTCATGGAACTCGACCCCGCGATGGGGTTCGAGGGCGTCATCATGCGAATCGAAGTCGAGGTTGAGGTCTAAGGCGGCGTTCATAGGCGAAACTCCTACTTTCGAGTTTCGCTTTTTCTTCGCTATCCGTCAAGTGGCTTTGCTTCGCAATGTCAGCCGACGATACGCATCGCGCTTCGAAACAGGAGCCCCCGTTTTTGCTGGGTTATTTGGCTTCGTTTGGTAATTTAGGCCATACGCTCCGGGTCCGAAGTGGGTTTGCTTTTG